>JAEWPQ010000327.1 GCA_023460575.1 Bacillota bacterium | reverse complement strand
ATCTGGTGTCAGATTTAATAATTCCTTTCCCGGTCTGTGCAGCAATACTCTCTTTAAGCGGCCAATTTCACTTTTTACATTAATACTCTGCATAATTAATAACCTCCTTTTATGTTTTATCATTGGCGTTTTGTGACGCTTTTGCTTCTTCGCCTTCACGTCTCCCAAAGAATAGCACCGAAAAATCGGGTTTGGAATAAACCTTTACATTTATTTTTATGAATACTTATACATTTTAAACAAAACTAAACCTAAACCTTATACATTTTGCACAATTTTTCTTGATCTCTTCCTTCCAGTTTGCTATACTGAAAGGAAAAAGCCCAAAGGTAATTATGAAGCTGTTACTTTACTTATACGATAATATACTTTTAATTTTATACTTTGGAGTGTGCCTGCTTGCCTTCTGCCGCTACTTAAGTGAGCGGTGCTGCATCTCTGCCAGTTTGTCCGCACTCTATTTCTGCTTATCAGTCAACCAGCTTGTTGCATCCATGGCAGAATTTCTCCCTGAATTCGGTCGGTTCTACCAGGCTGTCTACTTTTCTATGCCCATATGGAATACGGTTATATCCATAACCGCTGCTATCTGCATCTTAAACCTGGGCTATCAGCTAAATCACACATCAAAGCTTCCATTTCATGAATACATGATTCTGTGTATATTCATTTTTCTTTTGTTGCTGGTTCCCACCTTAAAAAGCAGCAGTACTACCTTGTTTCTCTACAGCTCTCTGTTCCCTCTTTTCTTACTTTACAGAGGCTTTTCATTTCACGCTCTTATGAATCAGGAAGACTGCCGGCAAACCAAGAAGTTTTTTTCTGATTTTCGACCTGTGCTATCCCAATTCGTTCTCCTGTTTTCTCTTTCCGGTATCCTAGAAAACTATATCAGGATTTATGTTTTCCCTGTCCCCTACTGGCTGTCCTTTTGCCGTATCTTTTCCATTGATTTTTTATTTGGCATATCCGCTCTGGTTTACATCTGTTTTTTTCTGCGAAAAATAGCAGCTCTGCACTCATGCAAAGCTGCTGTAAATTCCCAGGAACCGGTGCCCGAATCTGCTTCTTTTTATTCTTTTTGTAAAACCTATTCCCTCACTCTGCGGGAACAGACCATCCTCACAGAGCTGTTAAACCACACCACTGATGAGCAGATCAGCGCCAAGCTTCTTATCTCATCCTTTACCGTACGTTCCCATGTACATAATCTTTTAAAAAAAACCGGTTCAAAATCCCGGCAGGAATTATATGCTCTTTACGAGAGCGCGAAAAAACAGAAGTCAGGTTAACGGAATCTGCTCCCGGCTTTCATAAAACTTCTCATATTTGCCAATCAGTTCCGACCGGTTCCTGGAATCCGTTTTTTCATAGATCCCATGAGCATGAAATTTAACGGTTCCCACAGACAACCCAAGTTCTTCCCCCATTTCCTGATAGGTCTTGTCCTTTAGCAGCAGATACAGTACATCACGCTGGCGATTGCTTAATCCGTAAGTCCTGGCAAAAGGGTCTTGCGGATAAGGAGTCTTTACCTTGCAGACTGCCGCAGCAGGAAGAGGAATCCCAGGCTCCATTATTTCAGCCGGTTCTCTTCTCTGAATCAGCTGCAAAAATCCGCTTTTTATTCCGGTCACTGCCAGGATCACGAAGAATATGTCTTCACTTAAATTGTGTTCCATAAACACCTTCAGATTCAACGTATTGATCACATATTGAAAGTGGAAGATAACCATGCTGTCTTCAGCAAAAATCAGCACGGAAAAGATTCCACCAATGACAAAAATAAAGCGGTATTCCCTGATCCTTATTTTATACTCCCTGTCTTTTGCAAAAGCATACCGGATAAAATAATAAAGAACAAAGCATGCCAGATATATCTGCCGGATGGTATAAAATACCCAGTGCTGACTGACTGATCCGTTTAAATCTCCGACATAGACCGTCACACAGATCAAAGGCATCATAATGATTACATGAAGAATGCCCATCTTTTTTTCAAGTAAAGAAGCGGTAAGAAGCATATACAGGGTACTTATGGCAATTCCGCAGATAACCTTAACGCTGAAATACGTTAATACATTATATGCCCCTAAAAAAAGAGGAAGTTTGAGCAAAAATTCTGACATGAAAATAATCATGGAATTCAGGCAATAAAAGAACATAAGCATGCCGGTCTCAAACTCCCGGACATGCTTTGTTTTGCAGTATGCAGTTACATTAATCGTACAGGAACAGGCAAATATTATAATTAATACGATGTCGAAGATAAAAATAGTTGTACTCATTTGGACCTCACATTATCTGTTCTGCTTCTCCTCTGAAACACCTTGCTTCACTGCCATTACCAATCGTTCTCGTTATGTCGAATCATATCATTAAAAGTAAATTTTTGTCAATTTCGCCGCCTGATTTTATGTAAGCAAGCCCACACTGGGCCATGTAATGATCAAAGATTCATGATCAGACAGCAATTCCACCTGTTATCAGCATGTAAACAGATATGGCCGCACCCATAAGAATGAACATAATTACGATTTTCTCTTTTGTGGAAAAGACCTTTTCCACTCCATTTTCTTTTCCCGCTTTCACATAGAGGAGAATGCCAATAATATAAACCAGCATACAAAGAAGAAAATATCCTATTCCGGATGCCAATATCGCCCATGCATAAAAAACAGTTCCAAGAAGTCCTATTACCAGCTGTCCAGCTTCTCCCTTTTTTTCTCTGTTTTCATAAGAAAGCTTCACCTGATAAACACATACCAGAATCCAGGTTACAAAAATTGCAGCAGTACAGAGTGAATATGCAAAATGATAAGCCTTATCCGTAAACAGCAGAGTGAAGATGAAAATCTGTGAAAGAGCCGTCATAAAAACCAGAGAGAAGGTTGGAACATTCTTGTTATTGACTTCTCCGAATTTTTTCGGAAGAAGATTC
Source organism: Bacillota bacterium (assembly GCA_023460575.1). Classification (GTDB taxonomy): domain Bacteria; phylum Bacillota; class Clostridia; order Lachnospirales; family Lachnospiraceae; genus Lacrimispora. The sequence continues at coordinate 8,185 of JAEWPQ010000327.1, read as the reverse complement.
TGTTTAGCCATCAGCAATGTAGTTTCGACTGGAAGCATAGTCCATGACAACCAGCATCCCGCAACTGATATTATCATTGCGATGTTAATAAAAGCTGCTCCCCACGGACCAACAATATAAGATAGAAGATATGCCATAGTGGGCTGCTTCAATTCACATATCTCGGCACGGCTCATCAGCCCATACGGCAAAAGAGACAAAAGAAGGTAAACACACAAAAGTCCCACCAGTCCCAATGCAGTCGCCTTTCCCGCAGTCGCCTTTGTTACGGCACGGTCTGACATCATTGCCGCTCCTTCAATTCCTACAAATACCCACATAAGTACCATCATGCTGGAATTTACCTGAGATACCACATCCTTTAAAGAAAAGTTTCCTGACACAGTTCCCCAAAAGTCTGCAGCAAATATATCCGCTTTAAATGAAATGATTGCAGCTACGGCAAAAAGTAAAAGAGGTACCAGCTTACAGATGGTAATTATGGTATTTAAAAATGCAGCACTTTCAATTCCCCTGTTTACGACCAGACACATGATCCAGAGAATCACACTTGCAATAATAATGGAAAGCAGATTACTTCCGTCGCCCAGCGCAGGGATAAAGTAGCTGAGTGCGCTCATCATAATGGTGGCAAACGCAATATTTCCCAACCATGCGGATAGCCAGTAGCCCCATCCGCTGATGAATCCCCCAAAAGGACCAAAGGTTTCTGTTGCATAGCTGAAAATCCCACTTAATTCAGGCCTCTTATTAATGATATTGGTAAGTGACAGGCACAGCATGAGAACTCCTGCTCCTGTAATGATCCACGCTGCAATAGCTGCCCCCGGGCTTGTCCCCTCTGCCATGTCTGATGCAATCCCAAAAATTCCGCTTCCAATGGAAGAACTGATTACCAATGCAGTCAGTGCCATTAACCCCAGTTTTCTATTCTCTTTTTCCATAAAAACCTCCTATGTATTGATTCTTTTATAGTAAGGAATTTTAGGAAAAGATGTCTGCCTCAATCAGACTGTTTACTTGTAATTTTGCACTGTATTTATGCAGAGGAATCCGCCTGACATTCGTAATAATTGTTTAAAAAGCTTCCATTCAGTATTTTATTTTATAAAACGTCTATTCCGAATAACAACAAATTTTGGCTTTTTCTTCCCTTCAGAATATTTTACCAAAGGCTTCAAAACAAAAAAACAGCTTCCCTTTTTAAAGGAAGCTGCTTTTTTATTGCCTACCTGCACCGCCCTGAATTACATCTCCTTCGGTGCATTTCATTAAGAAGCAGTACAGACACGATATCACCCAGCCAGCCATTCTTTTGAGGCGGTCCGGGATTCGTCCCCCAGTAAGGCGGCTTTGATCCTGGACCCGGTCCCCAATAGGGCGGCTTGGGTCCTGGGCCTGGGCCCCAGTAGGGCGGTTTAGGTCCTGGGCCCCAGTAGGGCGGCTTGGGTCCTGGTGGGCCCCAGTACGGTGGCTTTGGTCCGGGCGGTGGTCTCCAGCCAGGAGGTTTGGGTCCGGGCGGACCCCAGCCAGGAGGTCCCCATGTGGAGTATCGGTCATTCAGTTCTGCCTTTTCTACCTCTTCATTCTCCCAGTCCATCGGCTCTGGCTGCGTCTGCGCGGCCGCTTTTGTACTGTCATTGTTCCCCATCAGCAGTTCGTCAGTTATGGTCCCATCCTCACGAATCTTTGCGCAAATGGAATCACAAACCTGATGAATGAGCAGACGGTCGGGAAATTCATCGTACATTGGACTGTCTTTATAATCCAGATGATCACATGCGGAAACGATGTATTCCTGCAGACGTTTCATATGTCCCGGGTACATTCCCTGTAAATATTCCAGATCCTTTGCAATGATATCTTTCGGCTCCAGAGAACTTTCCCTGATACTCCTGTCACCATAAAGCATATATGGAGGCAGGCTCTCATTATCCTTTCCATAAGTATAGTCCGGGTTGCCTGGCACGGTTGTTATCACTCCCTGCTTTTAGCTTATACAACACCATTCTATGCCAGGAAAGTGGAAAAAGTTCGGATATTGCAGTTAAAAAAGACGATCCGGATAAATTCCTTTTAAGACCAGCTCTCTGATCGCAGCAGAAACAGCTGGTTTATCTTCCTTATAAGTTACCCCAAACCACTTATCCCTTGTTTCCAGCACATGGACTCTGGCTTTATCCTGGCTGATCAGCCGGTCAATGATCTTGGGAAGCAGATATTCAGACTTTATATCCCCTTCCTTGAGACTTTCTAAAAAGAGCGGAAACCCACGTTCCAGCTCTGTCAGGAATGCAGGTGACAGCCCCCACATATTCATGGATACATTCTGTTCTAACGGTACTTTTACCGGATTACCTGCTTCATCTTTTCCGCGGGCTTCACCGTTTTCCATAACGAGCTCATATGTCTCCGTAACTTTCTGTAAGACTCCATCAGACCCCACCTGACATACCCCTCTGGTCACACCCCCGTTCTCACTTAAGGTGTTTCCCAGAACGAATCCGCTCATACAAAGATCAAAAGGTTTCACATCAGTGTCCATCTGGTTAACCAGATACTCATGAATCTTTATAAACCCTTCTTTGCCATAATAATCATCTGCATTAATCACTGCAAACAGCTCCTGTATCACATCTTTGGCACAGAGAATTGCCTGTCCTGTCCCCCATGGCTTGGTTCTTCCTTCCGGCTTATGAAAGCCCTCCGGCAGATCATCAAGCTCCTGAAAAGCATACTCCACCGGTGCAATCTTCTCAATCCGGCTGCCTATGATCTCTTTAAAGTCCAGTTCCAAATCCTTACGAATGATAAACACAATTTTGTTAAAACCGGCATTTAAAGCATCATAAATGGAATAGTCCATTATTATCTCTCCGCTGGGTCCAACCGGTTCCAGCTGTTTGATCCCGCCGCCGAACCGGCTCCCGATACCGGCTGCCATAATGACTAATGATGTTTCTTTCATAATACATTCTCCCTGTTTGATTTTATCTGTTCCTTAGTATAACACAGTTTGAGCAGATAATCCACAATCCGGGCTGTTTCCGGTATATCTATCCACAAAAAAGGGACTTAAACCACATAAAACGGTTCAAATCCCTTTTTGTTATTTCATAAGCGAAATTCTTACAAGCGCCTTTTTTAACGCTGTCTCCGCTCTTACTATATCTATCTCTCCGCTCTGCTCTTTCAAGCGGCGTTCTGCACGAACCTTTGCCTCTTCAGCACGGTTTAAATCGATCTCCTCAGGCCACTCTGCCACTTCAGCCATTATAACAATCTTCTCCGGTAAAATCTCAAGGAATCCTGTCATAAGTGCAGCTTCTTTTATGCCGCCCTCTTCGTGAATTTTTAAGACTCCCGGTGCTACAACCGCCGTCATGGGAATATGTCCGCGGTATACACCGATCTCGCCTTCTGTTGTGGTAAGCTCTACCATTGAGGCATCTCCCTCATAAAACTTTCTTTCAGGAGTTATGATCTGCAGTTTAAATAAATCAGTCATCTTCCCACCCCCTATTTTTTCACACGGGCAAGAACGTCATCAATGCTACCTGCATTTAAGAAATAACTTTCTGGTATATCATCGTGCTTTCCTTCCAGAATCTCCTTAAAGCCCTGAATAGTATCAGTAAGAGGCACATAACGTCCCTCCAGACCGTTAAACTGGGTTGCAACGAAGAAAGGCTGGGATAAGAATCTCTGAATCTTTCTTGCACGGGCTACAGTAAGCTTATCTTCCTCAGAAAGTTCATCCATACCAAGCATGGCGATAATATCCTGAAGCTCTTTATACTTCTGAAGAACTTCCTGCACACCGCGGGCAACATGGTAATGCTCTTCGCCCACAATACGCGGATCAAGAATTCTGGAAGTAGAGCCTAACGGATCAACTGCCGGATAGATACCAAGCTCTACGATGGAACGGTCAAGAACTGTGGTGGCATCCAGATGGGCGAACGTATTCGCCGGAGCCGGGTCAGTTAAGTCATCTGCAGGCACATAAACTGCCTGAACGGAAGTAATAGAACCGTTCTTCGTTGATGTAATACGCTCCTGAAGCGCACCCATCTCTGTCTGAAGAGTGGGCTGATAACCAACGGCTGAAGGCATACGTCCAAGAAGTGCGGACACCTCAGAACCGGCCTGGGTAAAACGGAAGATGTTGTCGATGAATAAAAGCACATCCTTACCGCCCTGATCACGGAAATATTCTGCCATTGTAAGTCCTGTAAGACCTACTCTCATACGGGCGCCCGGCGGTTCATTCATCTGACCGAACACCATGGTTGTTTTATTGATAACGCCTGATTCCTGCATTTCGTGATATAAGTCATTTCCTTCACGGGTTCTCTCACCAACACCCGTAAATACGGAATATCCGCCATGCTCAGTCGCAATGTTACGGATCAATTCCTGTATCAATACGGTTTTTCCAACTCCTGCACCACCGAACAGTCCGATCTTACCGCCCTTTTGATAAGGACAGAGAAGGTCAACGACTTTGATTCCGGTCTCCAGAATTTCCGTTTCTGTCAACTGCTCCGCAAAGGTGGGAGCTGGTCTGTGAATCGGCAAATACTCTTTTACTTCCGGTGCTGGTTTCTTATCGATTGGATCGCCCAGAACGTTAAAGATACGTCCCAGAGTTTCTTCTCCAACCGGCACGGTAATAGGAGCGCCTGTTGCAGCCGCTTCCATACCACGTACCAGTCCATCGGTTGTGCCCATGGCGATACATCTTACGGTATCATCGCCAAGATGCTGGGATACTTCTACAACCAGTCTGCCGCCGTCTTTTGTGGTGATATCAATGGCTTCATTGATGTCCGGCAGCTTGCCCTGGCTGAACTTGATATCCAGTACGGCACCGATGATCTGGGTGATCTTACCAATACTTTGTTCTGCCATCTTGTTTCTCCTTTATTTATATTTCATTATTTATCAAGGAAGTTCGGCTCGCTTTACTCTCCGAACAATTATGATATTGCATTGGCACCTGCTATAATTTCGGTAAGCTCCTGGGTAATAGAACCCTGTCTTGCCCTGTTATAGATCAACCCAAGCTCTTCTATCATATCTTCCGCATTATTTGTTGCAGAGTCCATTGCAGTCATTCTCGCTCCGTTTTCACTGGCTACAGCTTCTAATAAAGCGCCATAGATAAGACTGCTCATATATTTGGGAATAATGGAATCCAGAACCTCATCCTCGTCCGGTTCATAGTTCATAAGCGCCAGGTCCATCTTATCGCTTCCCTCTGCCATTTCAACAGGGAGAAGTTTCTTTAAGGTGGGAATATGGGTCACCGTATTCTTAAATGAAGTATAAACCAGATAGATCTCTCCGATCCGGTTCTGTCCGAATGCATCCAAAAGCTCCATGGTTATATCGGCAGCATCGCGGTAAATGGGTTCATTAATTACCTCGGAATAATCCTGAGCAATGCTGTAACCCTTTTTCCCAAGTGCATCCTTACCTTTACGGCCAATGGCATAGATATCGGTAAGCTCCGGTTTTAACCGCTCATCTTGAAGGACAAGCTTTGCAATATTGCTGTTGTATCCGCCGGCAAGCCCCCTGTTGGAAGTAATGACAATCACTGCCTTCCTCTTGGAATCACCTGCCTTTAAATACTTATGCTCAATTGTACCGGACTTTCTAAGCATGGAGTTTATGGTATCGTACATCATATCATAATATGGCTTGGAAGCTTCTGCTTTTGCTCTGGATTTCTGCAGTTTTACGGTAGATATAAGTTTCATGGCCTTAGTAATCTGTTCGGTACTTTGAATACTATCTCTTCTTCGTTTGATATCCCTTATGGATGCCATGATTTTCACCTGCCTTTAAAAAACACCTGCTTTGCACTCATTGATCGCTTTAATCAACAGTTCTTCTGTCTCAGGTGTAATCTGTTTTGTTTCACGTATACTTGCAGGAATCTCAGAATATTTGCTGTCAATAAAGCTTCTTAAAGCCTTCTCAAAGTCGAGGATTTTAGCTGTCGGAACATCCAAAAGCAGTTTTCTCGTCGCTGCAAAGATAATGATGATCTGGTATTCAACCGGAATTGGCTGATACTGACCCTGCTTTAATACTTCCCTGATTCTTTCACCCTGTGCCAGCTGCTCGGTGGTTTCCTTGTCAAGCTCGGAACCAAACTGGGCGAAGCTTGCAAGCTCTCTGTACTGAGCCAGCTCCACACGGATCGGAGCAGCGATCTTCTTCATCGCCTTAATCTGGGCAGATCCACCAACTCGGGATACGGAAAGGCCTGCGTTGATTGCAGGACGGAATCCTGAGTTAAACATCTCTGTCTCCAGATAAATCTGACCGTCTGTGATGGAAATAACATTGGTCGGAATGTAAGCTGATACATCGCCTGCCTGAGTCTCAATAATCGGAAGCGCAGTTAAGGAACCTCCACCTAACTCATCGGAAAGTCTGGAAGCACGTTCCAGAAGTCTGGAATGAAGATAAAATACATCTCCAGGATAAGCTTCACGGCCCGGCGGTCTCTTAAGAAGAAGTGACAGGGTACGGTAAGCTGCCGCATGTTTACTTAAATCATCATAGATAACAAGCACATCTGCGCCATTCTCCATCCACTCTTCACCGATTGCACAGCCGGAGTAAGGAGCGATATACTGAAGAGGGGCTAAATCGGAAGCAGTGGATACCACGATTGTGGTGTAATCCATAGCGCCGTACTCTTCCAATGTTTTTACAATTGTAGCAACAGTAGATGATTTCTGACCGATGGCTACATAGATACAATGCACTCCCTGACCCTTCTGGTTAATGATGGTGTCAAGAGCAATCGCTGTCTTACCTGTCTGACGGTCTCCGATAATCAGCTCTCTTTGTCCTCTTCCGATGGGGATCATGGCATCAATCGCCTTAATACCGGTCTGAAGCGGAGTATCTACTGACTTTCTGTCGATAACGCCATGAGCAACACGCTCAATTTTACGGAACTTGTCTGTCTGAATCGGTCCTTTTCCGTCGATTGGCTGTCCAAGGGCATTGACTACACGCCCTGTCAGAGCATCTCCTACCGGAACCTCTACCACTCGTCCGGTAGTTTTTACTGTATCGCCTTCACTGATCGCGCCGGTACCAAGTAAAACCGCACCAACGTTGTCTTCCTCCAGGTTGAGAACCATGCCGTAGATTTCTCCTGGAAATTCCAGAAGCTCTCCCTGCATTGCATTCTCAAGACCGTGAATACGGGCGATACCGTCCGCTACCTGAATGACTGTACCGACATCAGAGACTTCCAGCTTCGTTGAATATCTTTGAATCTGTTCCTTGATGACGGAACTGATCTCTTCTGGTCTTAAATTCATTAAGGTCTGCACCTTCTTTCTGCAAAGTTTCTGTTACGATATCTGCAGCTTTGACAAGCTGCGGCGCAGCTCATAAATCTGCGTCTTAATACTGGAATCCACTACCCGGTCACCAATCCGGAGTACCAGCCCTCCGATAATGGAAGGGTCAACCTGGTAAACCATCTCGAACTTCTGATAGCTGGTTGTTCCCAGCAGCTTTTCGAGAAGCTGGGCTTTCTGTTCTTCTTTTAATTCCACAGCGCTGGTCACATGGGCCACGCCGATTTTTTTATATTCCTTGACAGCATTAATAAAGTACTCACAGATTGCATTGATTTCCTTTTGTCTGCCTTTTACGACAATGACTGTCAGAAACCCCATGAGAGTTTCCGATACCCGTCCGCCGAATACTTCCTTAATAATCCCGGCTTTTTCTTCCTTGCCAACCTTAGGATTATCAAGAAGTCCTGCAAGATCCTGATTCTCTGCAAAGATCGTCTGCAGGCTCTTTACTTCCTCGAACAAAGCGTCCACTTCCTGTTTTTCCAGGGCTTCCTCAAACAATGCATCACCGTATACTTTTGATACTAGCTTTGCCATGTACTCTCACCCATCTCTTTCAAGGTTTCATCAATGAGAGAATCCTGTACGGAAGTATCAATGGATGCAGCCACGACTTTGCCGGCCATGACAGATGCGATGGATATGATCTGTTCTTTCATATCATCAAGCGCTTTCTTTCTCTCCAGTTCCACATCCCTATTTCCTCTCATAACAATGCGGTTCGCTTCTTCCCTGGCTTCTGATAAAATCTCTGCCTCACGCTGCTTCGCTCTTTTTCTTGCATC
>JAEWPQ010000326.1 GCA_023460575.1 Bacillota bacterium | reverse complement strand
AAAAGTTTTTTAAATCAGGAGTAAAAGGAAGTGAGAATATTACGATGAAGGCTTGTGCTATGACGGATACCGGAAGAGTCCGTTCGGCAAATCAGGACTATGTTTTTGCCTCAATTGAGCCTGTGGGTGTACTGCCTGATCTGTTTCTCGTTGCAGACGGCATGGGAGGCCATCAGGCCGGAGATTATGCTTCCAGATTCATTGCCGAAAATCTGGTGGCTCATTTTAAGAAGACAGAAGATACCAGAATCGTTACGGTACTGAAAGACGGAATCGAAAAAGTGAATGAGCTTCTTTATAAGGAGTCCATGAAAAAAACGGAATTTAACGGTATGGGTACCACGCTGGTCACTGCTGTGATTGAAGATTCCACCATGTATGTGGCTAATGTGGGAGACAGCCGCCTTTATTTAATCCGTGACCGGTTAAAGCAGATCACAAAAGACCATTCTTATGTGGAAGAACTGGTATCTTTGGGTCAGCTGGAGCGGGGGAGTAAGGATTACCGGGAAAAAAAGAACATTATAACCAGAGCAGTTGGGACGGAAGATAAGCTGGAGATTGATTTTTTTGAAGTCAGCCTGGAACCGGGTGATTATATCCTTTTGTGTTCTGACGGGCTCAGCAATATGCTGGAAGATGCTGAAATAGAGGAAATCATATGCTCGGAACTGGAGCTGCCGGAGAAGGCAGAAAAATTAATTACAGTAGCCAATGATAATGGGGGGAAAGACAATATTGCTGTTGTTTTGATTGAACCTCAGCTTGGCAGGGAGGGAAGCTTATGATTTTGAGACCGGGGACATTTTTACAGGACAGATACGAAATACTGGAACAAATCGGTTCCGGAGGTATGTCAGATGTGTATAAGGCCCTGTGCCATAAATTAAACCGCCTGGTTGCCATTAAGGTATTAAAGGAAGAATTCAGTTCTGACAGTAATTTTGTCGGTAAGTTTAAAGTGGAGGCCCAGTCAGCGGCCAGACTTTCGCATCCCAATATTGTCAATATTTATGACGTTGTGGATGAGGGTGATCTTCATTTTATTGTAATGGAATTAATTGAAGGAATCACGTTAAAAAATTATATTATGAAAAAGGGCTGTCTTGATATTAAGGAGGCCATCGGCATTGCCATGCAGGTTGCCCAGGGTATTTCAGCAGCTCATGAACAGGGAATTATTCATCGTGATATCAAGCCCCAGAATATTATTATTGCAAGAGACGGGAAAGTAAAGGTGGCAGATTTCGGAATTGCCAGAGCGGCTTCCTCTCAGACAATGAGTGCAACTGCTGTGGGATCGGTTCACTACATATCGCCGGAACAGGCGCGCGGAGGTTACAGCGATGTGAGAAGTGATATCTATTCACTTGGTATCACGTTATATGAGATGGTTGCCGGCAGAGTGCCGTTTCAGGGAGATAATACCGTAACGGTTGCCCTGGCTCACTTAGAATCTGTTATTACGCCTCCCAGCTATTTTAATGAGATGATTCCGGTCGCACTGGAAAACATCATATTAAAAAGCACAGAGAAAAAACCGGAATACAGATATGGGAATATGTACGAAGTGATTTCTGATCTGCGCAAGGCTCTGGTCAATCCCAACGGGGATTTTGTACAGAACCATCCGCCTGTGGATGATTCCCAGACTGTAATTATTGGAAAACCGGAACTGGAACAGATCCGGTCAGGCCGCAAGCCCCAGCCTGAGCAGCCTGCAAAGCGCACCTCACAGGGGAAAGAGTATGGACAGAAATACCAGCCTTCTTCCAAGTATGAGGAACAGCCCGGGCCTGGCAGAAACAGAAAAAATAATACGGACGAGGATATCAATCCCAAGATTGAAAAGCTTCTGACTGCGGCAGGAGTAGTGACTGCCATTATTATTGTTATTATTCTGGCAATTGTATTTTCCAAAGTCGGAGGATTATTCCGTTCCGGATCCGGGAAAGAGTCGGTTTCTACTACGGCTGCGTCCACGGAGGAAACTCTCAGCGATAAAAAAGTGAAAATGCCTGACGTCTCTGGGCTGGATTCTGAAACAGCAGAAAAGAAATTAAAGGAGAGCGGCGATCTGTATATGAAAATCAGTGAATATGAATATTCAGATACCGTTGATAAGGGAGATGTGATTTCCCAGGATCCCAAAGCTGATACAGTTGTAGATAAATACTCTGCTGTCTATGTAGTGATCAGTAACGGACCGGAGAAAGCAGCCATTGACCTTAAAAAGCTGGGACTTGAATCCATGGATACTGCTTCTGCCAAGTCTTTGCTGGAAGGCAAGGGACTGGTTGTCAATGTAGAGCAGAAGAACAGCGATACTGTAACTGCCGGTAATGTGGTAAGCTACAGCCCAGGTGAGGCAAAGGAAGGGGAAACCGTTACCCTTTATTCCAGCAGCGGACCAACACTGGTCAATCCGGTTGTTGTGCCTAATCTTGCAGGACAGACACAGGAGGTTGCAGTAGAGATGCTGGCCGATGTGGGTCTGATTCAGGGAACCGTAACCGAAGCCTCTTCTGAGACAGTTGCAAGAGGCAATATCATCAGTCAGTCTGCCGCCCCGGGAAACCAGGTGGAATCCGGAACTGCTGTGAATTTTGTAATCAGCACCGGAAACGGACAGGAATCCAAATATAAGTATCTTGCATCCATTGATAAATCCTTCTCCCTTCAGAATATCATTGGTCCTGGATCTGGCAGTACTCAGCTGACTTTAAAAATTCAGCTGAGACAGTCGGTTAATGGACAGGATACCGTAAGAGAACTGATGGGTCCGGTAACGTTAAAAGGTGATCAGATGCTTCCGGTTTCTTTTAAAAATATAGAGGGAGCCTATAATGTAACAAGCGGATCAGTAGAAATAGTAAATGTGGATACAGGTGAGGTGGTTAATTCTTATGCGATTACCTTTGTTGCTGTTCCACAATCCTAAGGAAGCGTATATGACAGGAAAAATATTAAAAGGCATTGCTGGATTTTATTATGTCCACAGCAAGGATGGGAAACTTTACGAATGTAAGGCCAAAGGGATATTCCGAAACAGACATATAAAACCTCTTGTAGGAGATGATGTGGAAATTACCGTTCTGGATGAAACAGAACGGAAAGGAAACATTGAAGAGATCCTGCCTAGAAAAAATGCTTTGGTGCGCCCTGCTGTAGCCAATGTAGATCAGGCCCTGGTGGTGTTTTCCATTACCCATCCGGAACCTAATTTTAATCTGCTGGATCGTTTTCTGGTAATGATGGAATCTCAGGCTGTACCCGTTAATATCTGCTTTAATAAAATTGATCTTTCAGAAGATGAAATGATGGGAAACCTGCGCCGGATGTATGAGGCGGCCGGATACCGTGTTTATTTCACCAGTGTTTATGATAATCAGGGAATTGACTGTGTGAAAAAGATTCTGGCCGGAAAAACCACTGTTCTGGCCGG
>JAEWPQ010000325.1 GCA_023460575.1 Bacillota bacterium | reverse complement strand
TGCTTAAGTTTTCAATAACGCCCAGAAGCAGGCCTCCGATTAGCGCTCCCGGAATCGAACCGATTCCTCCAAATACAGCAGCAACGAATGCCTTAATTCCAGGCATGGAACCGGTATATGGGGTAAGTGTCGGGTATGCAGAACAAAGAAGAGCTCCTGCAACCGCAGCCAGAGCAGAACCAATTGCAAAGGTAAGCGCAATGGTACCATCTACATTAATTCCCATCAGCTGGGCTGCTCCCTTGTCTTCTGACACAGCGAGCATGGCCTGTCCTGCTCTTGTCTTCTTAATAAATGCAGTCAGTCCAATCATAATAATTACACAGCTGATAATTGTAACGATCGTTTCACCGGAGATCGTCAGCTTTCCTCCTGCCAGCTTTAATGCCGGAATTGTTACAACAGAAGTAAAGGATTTTGGATTGGAACCAAAGACAAGCAGTGCGATGTTTTGAAGCAGGTAGCTCACACCGATTGCCGTAATCAGAACTGCCAGAGGACTTGCCATACGTAAAGGACGATAAGCGACGCCCTCAATGACCACGCCCAGTACAGTACATAGAATAACCGCAAGGAGAATGCCCGCAACAGGACCTAAGCCCATTGTGCTGACAACTGTGAACACCACGTATCCTCCAATCATAATAACATCACCATGTGCAAAGTTAAGCATCTTGGCAATGCCATATACCATGGTATAACCAAGAGCAATGATTGCATAAACACTGCCAAGGCTTAAACCATTAATAAAATAGGATATGAAACTCATCATACCAACGCACCTCATTCGTCTTTATTAAAGAAATTTATATCAAAGAAGAGGGTCGTCCCTTGGACGGCCCTCCAGCGGGTCATATTACATTGCTGTATATACGCCGTTTACAATCTTTATTGCCTTAGGAGCCTTATCCGGTTCTCCGTCAGCAGACCACTTCATGTTTTCACCGGTCAGTCCGTTGATGGAAATCTCGGTCATTGCTGTTTTTAACTTATCACAGATTGCAGAAGCATCCATATCTGCTGTGACACCTGCTTTTTCAGCTGCCGCTTTCACTGCGTAAACTGCATCGTAAGCATCTGCTGCAAACTGATTTGGAGTCTCACCATACTTCTCTTTAAAAGAAGTTACGAATTTCTGAGTAAGATCATCCTTTGCATCAGCAGCGAAAGGTGTTAAAAGCATTACATTCTCTGCAAGAGCTGTATCGAAATTCTCTACTGTAAGAAGTCCGTCAAGACCATCACAGCCAAAGAATGCAGGTGCATATCCCATCTGTTTTGCCTGGGCAAGAATTAAAGCTGCCTGTGAATAGTAAATGGGAAGGAAAACAAGCTCAGCACCGGAATCCTGTGCCTTCTGAAGCTGTACAGAGAAGTTTGTGTTGTTGTCTGCTGTAAATGCTTCATCAGCTGCAATTTCAATGCCCTGATTTGCAGCTTCGGAAATAAATTTATCATGAATGCCGGATGAGTAAACATCAGAGCTGTCATAAATAACCGCTACTTTGGTAGCAAGTTTGTTTTCACCGATGTACTGTGCTGAAGCGACACCCTGGTTTGGATCTGAGAAACATACACGGAACTGATTTTCAAACTTGGTACAGTCTGCAGCAGATCCGGATGGTGTTAACTGGAACATGTTATCGTTGCTGGACTCAGCGCCAACTGCAATACAGGGAGCAGAAGTAACGGTTCCTACCAGTAACTGCATACCCCAGTCTTTTAAGGTATTGTAAGCATTCACTGATTTTTCCGTATCGTTTTCGTCATCCTGGAAATTAAATTCGATCTTTGCACCGTTAATACCGCCGTTTGCATTAATCTCATTGACTGCCAGTTCTGCACCATTCTTAACGGCCTGTCCGTAAATAGCTGTGCTTCCGCTGATAGGGCCGATTCCGCCGATCTTAATGGTACCCTCTCCTGCTGCGCCGCCGGCTGCGGTGGTCTGTGCGTCACCCTTGGATTCTGTTCCAGCTGCGGTTGTTCCCTCTGAAGCTTTTCCGCTTCCGCAGGCAGTTAAAGATGCCGCCATGGCAATTGCCAAGCCAAGACTCAGTAACTTTTTCATTGATTTTTTCACAATCCGTTCCTCCTCATGAAACAATTTTATATACGGCACATTAACGTTGTAACGTATACATAGTCTTTATAATAAAATGGCTTTTAAAAAAAGTCAACTGATTTTGTTTCAAAATAATAAAATAAAGTCAGCTTTTGAATTATTCCCACGGAATATCAGAACTTTCAATCGTCTTATCCCGCAGCATCAAATCCCGCACTGCTTCTGATGCCGATTTGCCGTCAAACAGCACTGCGTTCACCTGTTCTACGATGGGCATGGATACCTCATATTTCTGTGATAAAGCCAGAGCTGCTTTTGCCGAGTAGATTCCCTCTACAACCATCTTCACTTCCCTTGTCGCTTCTTCCATGGACTTTCCCTGGCCCATGAGAATTCCTGCTCTTCGGTTCCGGCTGTGCATGCTGGCACAGGTAACAATTAAATCTCCGATTCCGGATAAACCGCCAAATGTCTGAATCTTGCCTCCCATGGCAGTGCCAAGTCTTGATATTTCAGCAATGCCTCTGGTAATCAGCGCAGCCTTTGTATTATCTCCATATCCCAGTCCGTCTGCGATACCCGCTGCCAGCGCAATGACATTCTTTAAAGACCCTCCCAGCTCAATTCCCTGAATATCGGGGCTTGTATAAACCCGGAATACCTCGCTCATAAAGATACTCTGAATGTATTCGGCAGTCTTTCTCGTGGAGGCGCCTGCCACACAGGTGGTTGGAAGGCTCTTGCTCACTTCCTCCGCATGGCTTGGTCCTGATAGTACCGCAACGTCTGCCATAGGCAGCTCTTCTTCCAGAATCTCAGATAAAGTCATCAGACTGGATTCTTCAATTCCTTTTGCCACATTCACAACTACCTGTCCATAACGACAGAATGGATTCATAAGTTTCGCCGTTGACCTGACGTAAACAGAAGGAACTGCAGTAACCAAAAGATCTTTTCCTGTCATGGCTTCTTCCAGATCTTCCGTAAATACCATATCTTCCGGAAGTATCAGTTCCGGCAGCGTATGATGCCGGTGAGTCTGCTCCATCTCTTTAATCTCCTCCGGCAGAGCAGACCAGACCGTTACCTCATGTCCATTATTATATAGAAGCACAGATAATGCCATACCCCAGCTTCCTGATCCGATGATTCCAATTTTTGCCATCTGACTCACCTCATTTTGTTTTTCCAGATCCAAAGGATATTTTATTCTCTTTGCCATGGATCAGTCTGCCAATATTTGCCCTGTGGCGCCAGAACGCCTGACCGCTGATCAAAGCCGCAACTATGTAAAATTCCGGCAGAAGATCCTGCTTCAGTCCGTATGCACCCATAGATCCGAACACACACATCCAGATGAGGAAAATAGTTGCTACAATCAGCGAACCAAGAGATACATATCTGGTAATCAATACGATTAAAATAAAAGAAGCCAGGCACAAAAGTGTCATTCTTAAATCAGACGCCATAATAAGACCTGCAGTAGCGGCGATTCCCTTTCCGCCCTTAAACTGCAGATAAAACGGATAATTATGGCCCAGAATAACACCAAAACCAGTGTACAGTATCAGAAGATAAATCATCTCCGGCTGATTCTGAAATACCAGACGGATTGCCAGACAGGGAAGAAGCGACTTTAAAAAATCACCGAAAAAGACGACTGCCCCCGCTTTAGGCCCCATGACCCGGAGTGCATTGGTGGTGCCGGAATTACCGCTTCCGTATTTTCTGATATCAATTTTATGTGTTTTACCGTAAAAATAACCAGATTGCAACAGTCCGCAAAGATATCCTGCAATAAGGCAGATGATTCGTTCCATAATTATTGTTCCTTTCCGCTCCGCTCTCTATATATAAACTTTAAGGACGTTCCCTTAAAACCAAAGGCATCCCGGATCTTATTCTCTATATACCTGGTATAGGAGAAATGGGTGAGTTCTTTATCGTTTATAAAGATAACAAACGTCGGCGGTTTCACAGCTACCTGGGTGATATAGTAAAGGCGGAGACGCTTGCCCTTATCAGACGGCGGCTGCTGAAGAGCAACTGCTTCCGTCATAATTTCGTTTAAAACTCCGGTTGCAACGCGCAGAGTCTGATTCTCCCGGACCATATCAATCAGTTCAAAAAGCTTACTCATTCTCTGCCCGGTCTTTGCTGAAATAAATATAAATTCAGCATATGGCATAAAGGATAAGGTATCCTTTATTTTCCTGGTGTATTCATAAATGGTCTTGTCATCTTTTTCAATGGCATCCCACTTATTCACAGCCACAATGATTCCCTTGCCCCGTTCATGGGCAATTCCTGCAATCTTTGCATCCTGCTCGGTAACGCCTTCCTCTGCGTCAATTACCACAACCACCACATCGGCCCGTTCTACTGCTGTCACTGTACGGATAATGCTGTAACGTTCCAGCTCTTCTTTAATTTTACTTTTTCTTCTAAGTCCGGCCGTGTCAATAAATACGTATTCCGTACCATTATGGACGATCTCCGTATCCACGGCATCTCTTGTAGTTCCTGCAATATCGGATACAATGACCCGGTTTTCACCCAGAAGCTGATTAATAATAGAAGATTTACCAACATTAGGCTTTCCGACGATTGCGATTCTTGGGCGGTCATCATCTTCCTCTTCTGTCTGAAATGTACCAAAATGTTTGGCAACTTCATCAAGAAGATCACCTAATCCCAGTCTGGAAGCCGCTGATACCGGAATTGGATCCCCGATTCCCAGATTATAAAATTCATATACATCATTGCCGAATTTCTGGAAACTGTCCACCTTGTTCACTGCAAGAACAACCGGTTTCTTGGATTTGCGAAGCATATCTGCAACTTTTGAATCGGCATCTACCAGACCCTGACGTACATCCACAATAAAGACGATGACATCTGCAGTTGCAATGGCGATCTCCGCCTGTTCCCGCATCTGGGAAAGGATAATATCGCTGCTCTCCGGTTCAATTCCGCCTGTATCAATCAGGGTAAAATTCATATCCAGCCATGTACAATCGGCATAAATACGGTCTCTTGTTACTCCCGGTGTGTCTTTTACGATAGAAATAGTCTCACCGGCTAAAACATTAAACAGCGTAGACTTTCCCACATTGGGGCGGCCTACGATGGCAACTACTGGTTTACTCATATATTATATCTCCTTTAATTCATATCCGTCATAAGAAGGTTTCTTTTCCTTAGCGTATCCTAAAACAGCGTAAACGAAATCCTGACCGCTTGATTTTACAATATCTACCTGTACTTGTAAAGCATTTTGTACATCCTGGCGGGTCAGGTCATCAAGAAATACCTCTTCTCCGCTGCGAAACATGCACTCTGGAAGCAGAAGTCTCTTACCAAGAGGTTTTCCTTTTAACTGGGCTATTAAATCCTGTCCGGTAATTAAACCGGCAACTGTAATCTGCTCGCCAAAGAAATGATTAACAATTGGGTAGACGTGAACGGTCCGGCCCGGAAACCTTTCGCAAACCAGTCCTGCATGGTTCTCGATAAATGGTGCTGCAAGCGTTCCTGTTGCAATGGAAATCTCCTCCGCAGCATCATCTCCCCCTTCTTCTTTCAGGGTTTCTTTTACCTCAGTCTCTAAAAGCCGAAGCATACCCACACCGTTTTCCAGCTGAATGTATCCGTCATACCGGTTTTCTTCCGGCATAGTTCTCTCTGCCAGAATATAAAATTCATCGCTTGCATGAATAAAATGACAGCCACGCTCTTTATAAAGCGTCTTCTGCCACCGCTCCACAATCTCCAGAACGGATATGGCATCCTCTTTTGCAACAGGACTTAAGGGGAATAATCCATCCCTGAATTTTGATACACCTACCGGCACCACCGACACACTTTCCATATAAGGGAGATACTTCGATAAATCTCTTATGGTTCGTTCCAGTTCTTCTTTGTCATTCACACCTTTGCAGAGCACGATCTGTCCATTCATGGATATCCCTGCCTCATACAGCCGGTCAATTTTTCCAAGAGCTTCACCTGCAAACCGGTTATGAAGCATCCTGCATCTCAGTTCAGGGTTTGTGGTATGAACGGATATATTAATAGGGGCCAGTTTAAACTCTATGATCCGCTCAATATCATGTTCGCTCATATTGGTTAAGGTGACATAGTTCCCCTGTAAGAACGAAAGCCTGGAATCGTCATCTTTAAAGTAAAGAGTATCCCTCATACCGGGAGGCATCTGATCAATAAAGCAGAAAATGCAGTTATTCCTGCAGGTACGGTACTCACTCATCAGACCGTTCTCGAAGGTAAGTCCTAAATCTTCATATTGGTTCTCTATTTCTAATTCCCACTCTTCCCCGTTTTTTTTCCTTACGGTCATAAGAATGGATTCACTGTTTACGTAATACTCATAATCGAAGATGTCTTCCAGTTCATGTCCGTCGATGGAAAGAACTTCATCTCCAGGTTCCAGTTCCAGTTCTTCTGCAATAGAACCGGTATCTACAGCTTTAATAACATGTCCTCTTTTGCTCATTTCTATTTTACCTTTCTGCAGCTATCTTTTATATCATAACAAGATTGTCACTCTTTGTAAAGGAAGCGTTTTTTGTTTTTTTCAGTGAAATAATGCAAAGGCTATTGACGCATTCTGTCATTCAATGGTATAAAAAGATGTAAGATTATAAAACAGGCAGTCTTACGGCTGGCTGTTCATTTATTTTGGAGGAATCTTTGTCATGGCAAATGATTATGTATTTAACGACCAGCTACCTGTTGCTCCCTTAAAGATCGCAGCGCTGGAAAGCTGCGGGGAACTGGCCAGGAAGGTAAATGACCATATTGTCGGTTTTCGCAGAAACGATATCGAGGAGTTAAAGCGCCGTGAGGCAGATCTTCACTACCGCGGTTACGATATCGACTCATATCTTCTAAACTGCGAGTGTCCTCGCTTTGGAAGCGGCGAAGCGAAAGGAATCGTCAAGGAATCCGTCCGGGGTACTGATGTTTTCGCGATGGTAGATGTTA
>JAEWPQ010000324.1 GCA_023460575.1 Bacillota bacterium | reverse complement strand
GCAAGAACCTCTCCGGTTTTATCATTGGTCACCACCACTCCTGCGTTACAGGGTGACAATGCCAGCTGAGCCGGAGTGATCTCAAGCGCAGACAGCTTTTTTAGAAGAAAGTTGTATGCATCTTTAGTTGCCCTTAATTCAGCAATGTCCTGTTCATTCTCCTTTAATACACCCTGATCATATAAAGCAAGGCAAAGTTCCTGTCCTGTAATGGTATCGTTATTGATTAAATACCGGTATATCTTCTTGGTGAAATTTCTGTCCTCTGCCAGTTTATCCAGCACATAATTTACCAGTGCTTCAAACGTATCATCTGCGCTGGAATATTTGGTATCTGTCTCCAGTTTCGTCGTATCAACCCAGCCGTTTGCAATTCCATAATAAAGAAAATCCCTTAAGCTGATCTCATCTGATTTCCACGCCTTAAATTCATCACTGGATGTATCCATGGCCTCTTCTTTTATAATTCCCACTGTGGGACCGGAAAGATAGCTGTAAATATAGAATATATATGCTTTCGTATCTTCCGGAAGATTTTTCATATCCGTTGCATGAGGACTCATCAGTTCGTTTCTCAGGCCGTTAAATATCTGCTTCCGGGAAGCTTCATACTTCCGGTATATGTTTTTCTCGGTGTCTGACGCATCCTCTGCCTCAATGTCCTTTAAAGACAGAATATTGTTATTGATAAGCTGAAAATAAGCATCTTTTACCGGAATTTTCATATTGGAGCCATCTGTGGTGGTGCCAGCCTGATAGTCTCCGTTTACTATAGTTTTAATCAGAACGCCTGCAAGAGACTTCTCAATCAGATGATAAATCCCTTTTTGGAGATCTGCATCCAGCGTCAAATAAACATCATTGCCGGCCAAAGCATCCGTCTCGTCCTTGGTTTCCCGGATTCTGCCTACGCTGTCTTTGTAGATGGTTTTTTTTCCTTTGGTTCCCTGCAGATCATGTTCCATAGTATACTCAATACCTGTACGGCCTACAATATCATTGATATCATAGTCATCTCTACGGCTCTGGAGATTTTCCAGCTGTTCCTCGGGGACCTTTCCGGTATATCCGATCACAGGTGCAAAGGGAACACTGTCATTATACGCACGGATTGTTGTCTCTTCTACCGTAATTCCCTGCATATCTCCGATATGTTCCAGAATATCAGCCACTGTTTCATCAGATACTTCCGAGGCCACTTCAGTCGCTTCATACTTCCGGTACAGCATCAGACGCAGAGCATATTTTATATTAATAATATCAAGTGCCTCCTGATCCGTAACAGATATGGCTGCGCCGTCAGAATCTTTTAAATTGTTTAATCCGTTATCCTCACAGATCTGATCAAACAATTCCCTGGCACTTAAATTGGAAGGATAGAGACCCTTTTCGTCATCTAAATCCTCCACTTTTTTCAAACCGTAATAATCACGGAGAAAACGTTTCCTTGCGGATTCAGAAGAAGAAGTATAAACCATATCGCCATTGGGATCAACGGCTATTTCGAATTTACCCTGTACGGTCTCTCCATGCTTTTTAAGAATCTGCACCAGCCTTAAATACATGCGGTTTTTATCATCTGAATTCCTATAGGCACCAGTGTCCTGTATCATAACAGAATAGGCCAGTTTATTATATGCCAGCACCTTTCCGGTTCTGTCATAGATGTTCCCTCTGGTACCGGCAGTCGTAATGGTCTGCTCCGTTATCTGTAAATAATCATTCAGTGCTTTTTCACCATTAACAATCTGCATATTAAAAAGCTTATGAACCAGCCCGGTATACATGACAAAGACGATGATCGCAAGAATAAAAATACGGGATGATGCGGCTTTCCTGATTAAATCTCTTATGATCTCCAACAATTCCCTAAACAATAGTCGAATCACCTCTTTTTTCAATCTCTTCCAAATGGCGGTTCATAATCAGGAATACCCGATAAAGAAGAAGCGTGGTTACAACTGTAAAAATAATCTCCGGCAGGACCAGATTAATAAAATAAAAACCAATCCTCAGTTTCTGCCTGATTAAAAAACGGAACACGTAAATATATAAATTGTATGCCAGCTCGTTTAAAACACTCATAATTAAAGGCAGCGTTATATAGTCTTCATAGTAATACCTGGTACATATTCCGTTAGCATATCCCATAAAAATGAAAATCAGAGTATAAAAACCAAAGGGACCGCTGTAAAACAAATCCATAAGCAGACCTGATAAAAGGCCATAATACATCCCGGCTTCCTTCCCATGCATAAACCCAAAGGAAAAGGTGAGAATTAATAGCAGATTGGGTGCAGCCGATAAAAAAGGAAGCAGTGGGAATATGCAGTTTTGAATGGTAAATGCCAGTATAATAAGCAGTACGTTGAATAAAATCCGTCTCATGTTACTCCTTTTCACTGTTGAGAAGCGCTTTCACTTTCTGAAGTCGGAGCAGACGCTGTAGTCTGTGCAGTCTCTTCTCCTTCTGCCGCTGGAGCCGATTCCCCTTCCTTCATCATGTCGGCCTTCAGCTGGGTAATTACTAGCACCTCCTGAAGGCTGTCAAATTCTGCTGCCGGAATTAAATAACCGGATTTAGTCACATTATTTGTATCATTGGTGATATCGGAGGCATATCCCACTAAAATTCCAGGTAAAAAAACAGAGCTGATATTGGATGTTACAATCTTATCTCCATCTTTTAAATCACTTTCTTTTAAGACGTTGGTAATCCTTAACCTGCCATCTTTAAACAGGGTTAAGTCACCGGCAACAATACAGCTGTCGCCGGACTGCATGGCCATACCGCTGACGCGGCTGGAATCATCTATAATGGACCTTACGGTAGCATAATTGGCACCTACGTCGGTAACAATTCCCACAAGGCCGCCGCCTGCCATCACATTCATATCTGTGGCAATTCCATCCCTGGAACCTTTGTCAATTCGAAACACTTTAAACCAGTTGCTTGAATCGTTGGCAATTACTCTGGCTCCCACCTTTGTATACTGTCCGTATTCCTGGTCCAGACTGTACAGCTCCCTTAATCGTTTTAATTCAATTTCTTCTGACTGCAGCCTGGTATTTTCCTGAGTCAGCTGGTCAATAAGATCTTTCATATCCTTATTTTCAATCATTGAATCCTTAAGCTTGGCATAATCCGTGATCTCATCATAAATAGCAGACCCCACAGAATTAACTCCCGACTGTACCGGAATCAGAAAATACCCCACGCCAGTCCGAAGAGGTGTAAGCCACTCATCATGAATCGAAGTCAGTCCAATTAAGAGGACACAAAAAACTGTTAATACAATCAGAATATATTTACTGCGCTTTGGTTCCATCTATACGATTCCCCGTTCTTTTAAACTGATATAGGAATTATCTCCTATAATAATATGATCCAACAGTCTGATACCAATTAAATCCCCTGCTTCCTTCACTCTGCGGGTAATAGAAAGATCCTCTCTGCTGGGAGCCGGATCTCCGCTGGGATGATTATGGACCAGAACCAGGCTGACTGCATGATGCCTGACTGCTTCAATGAAAATCTCCCTGGGAGAAACAACGGAAGTATTCACCGTTCCCTGAGAGATCATAATGTCCTTTATAAGGGCACCTTTTGTATTCAATAGCATGACAAAAACCTGCTCCTGCTCTCTGTGGCGCATATCTTCCACAAAGTAATTGACGATATCCTGAGGACTGTGAAAATTAATTCCTTTGGGGCAGGCCGTCCTCTTCCAGATTCTTCTGGAAAGTTCTCCAATGCATAAAAGCTGGGCACCTTTCACACGGCCGATTCCCTTCACCTGCATCAGTTCCTGCATGGAAAGATGCAAAAGCCCTAAAATACCCTCTCTCGGATAGTTTAAGGCCAGTATCTTTTGTGACAGTGCCAGAGAATTGTCCTCTCTGGAACCTGTCCGGATAATAATGGACAGAAGTTCTGCATCACTTAAACCTTCCGGACCCTCTCTTAAACACTTTTCACAGGGTCTTTCATCCTCAGGGATGTCTTTCATCGTTATACGTTCCATATGCCTCCTACGGTTACTCTCCAGGTACGCAATAGACATATGCATGATTTAAATTAATCGATACGTTACAAGGGCTGCAGCCATTCCTATAATACCAGCCATGGTAATTTTAATATTAATGCCAAAGGTTAAAACCAGAATGCCAAAATTGACAATTAGCGGAGCATCAAATCCAAATGACTGGCCAGTATTTAACCAGGACAGCCATGGGATTGTCTTAGTCAGATCTCCGACAAAGCCGCCGATCACAACACCGGCAAGCATAAGAAGAAGCAGTACCCAGTAGTTTTTACCTCTCATCTCTGATACCCCTTTTTGTTTCCTGGCAGGATTGTCCATACCTATCAAAATATTTTAGCATAATTTTACAGCTGTGTACACCCTTTTTTACAATACAATCAAACCTGCTTCCAGAAGCTTCTGGAGTGACATCAATATTCCAAGCTTTGCATGATACCATGTAAGACCGCCCTGAAAATAAACTGCATAGGGTGGTTTAATTGGTGCATCCGCACTTAATTCAATGGAAGATCCCTGTACAAAAGCACCAGCTGCCATTATAACAGGGGCATCGTATCCTGGCATATCCCAAGGCTCCGGTGTAACGAAGCTGTCCACCGGTGCAGCCGCCTGAATTCCCTGACAGAAAGCGATCACTCCTTCCGGATTTCCAAACGTGACAGCCTGTATAATATCATGGCGGGACTGGGTTCCATCAGGTACTACCGGAAAGCCAAGTCTTCCATAAATATTTGCCGCAAAAACAGCGCCCTTTAAAGCGCCTGCCACTACTGTGGGAGAAAGAAAGAGTCCCTGGTAAAAAGACTGGTTTAACCCCAGACTTGCGCCGACTTCCTTCCCCAGCCCGGGTGCAGTAAGGCGGTAGGAAGCACGGTCAATACAATCTGTTCTTCCGGCAATATAACCGCCAATGGGAGCAAGACCGCCGCCTGGATTTTTAATCAGTGATCCCACATTCATATCGGCGCCCACATCGGAAGGTTCAATCCGCTCCACAAATTCACCGTAGCAGTTGTCTACCATACAGATAACATCGGGTTTGATTTTTTTTAAGAAAGAAATCAGATCACCGATCTGGGAAACAGAAAATGTAGGGCGGGTATCATAACCCTTGGAACGCTGAATGGTAACCAGACGTGTCTTTTCATTTACCGCTTTTGCAATGGAATCATAATCAAAGGTACCATCGGAAAGGAGATCTACCTGACGGTATACAACGCCGTATTCTTTCAGTGATCCAACACTCTCCCTGATTCCAATCACTTCCTCCAGCGTATCATATGGCTTTCCTGCAGGGGAAAGAAGTTCATCTCCCGGACGTAAATTTCCGGATAAGGCGATGGAAAGTGCATGCGTACCGCTGATTAAATTGGGTCTTACAAGCGCACTTTCTGTGTGGAAAACGCTGGCATAAACAGCCTCCAGTGTATCACGCCCCAGATCATTGTACCCGTAGCCTGTCGTTGCTGCAAAATGAATGTCACTGACCCTGTTATCCTGCATGGCTTTAATAACCTTCATCTGGTTAAATTCCGCATTTTTATCAATTTCTTCAAATCTTGATTTTAAATCGTTCTCAATCTTTGTTCCAAAATCCAGAACTTTCCGGCTGATTCCAAGTTCTTCATATATACTGTCTGTTTCCATGATTAACAATTCTCCAATCCCATTATCTCATTTGTATCCTGCACAATCTTTTTCAAAACCCGGTCTAAATCATAATCAAAATCAGGAAGATACAGATCTCTGACATCTCTTTCCCGTTTAAACCAGGTAATCTGCCGTTTGGCAAAATGTCTGGTATCCCGCTTCAGTATATAAACTGCCTCTTCAAGCGTGCAGACTCCCTGCAGATAATCTAGTATTTCCTTATATCCCAGTCCCTGCATGGATACCATCTCTCTGGTGCAGCCCATTTCTTTCAACCTTTTTACTTCCGAAACCAGTCCCTGTTTCATCATTAAATCCACACGCCGGTCAATTCTCTGATACAAAACCTCCCGGTCCATGTTTACTGTATAATACAGAAAATCATAAGGAGATGATTTTTCCCTTTCCCGTCTGTTGTGCTCTGAGATTTTCTCTCCTGTCTGTCTGAAATACTCAATTGCACGAATTACCCGTTTCTTATTGTTGGGATGAATCTCTGAGGCAGAATCCGGATCTATCTTATGAAGCAGTTCATGAAGGAATTCCCCGCCTTTTTCTCTTCCCATGGTTTCCAGTGCCTCACGTATGGAGGAATCCTCATCTGTTTTTGTAAAATCAATGTCGTAAAGAAGCGCCTGGATGTAGAATCCGGTACCTCCTGTCACAATAGGAATATTTCCATGAGAATAAATAGTATTCACTGCATCCTTTGCCATTTTCTGAAAAACTGCTACATTAAATTCCTCATCGGGACTCAGTACGTCAATTAAGTAGTGGGGAATCCCCTTTTTTTCTTCTTCCGTGATTTTGGCAGACCCAATATCCATATGGCGGTAAACCTGCATGGAATCTGCACTGATAATTTCCCCTCCGATTGCCTGGGCAAGACGGACCGATAAATCTGTTTTGCCTGCGGCTGTAGGGCCGGTTATAATTATTAATGGTTTCATCAGACAATCCTCTTAAATTTCTTTTCTAGTTCATACCGGCTCATGGAAATGATCGTCGGTCTGCCATGAGGGCAGGCATAAGGATTTTCCAGTTTCAGAAGCTGATCGATCAGTTCATTGGCTTCTGCCGCTGATAAGGAGTTTCCTCCCTTCACTGCCGCTTTACAGGACATGGAGGCCACTTTTTCGTAAATAATCCCAGGATTGCTAAATGACGTATCATCGGACAAGCTGTCAATCATCTCAATCAGCAGTTCCTTCTTCGCAATGGAAAAAAGATTGGCCGGAACACCTCTCACTGCAAATTCTTTTCCGCCAAATGGCTCAATTTCAAAGCCCATATCTGTAAAAACAGACATATGGCGGTTCAGGAGAAGTTCTTCATTCCTGTTTAATGTAAGTATGATCGGAGGATTGATAACCTGGGAAGTGTATTCTCTGGTTTTAAGTGTTGCCATGGTTTTCTCATATAAAACCTTTTCGTGGGCGGCATGCTGGTCAATAATATAGAGCTGGTCGGAAAATTCCACCAGCCAGTAGGTGTCAAACACCTGACCAATCAGTTTATGCCTTATGCGGGCCTCCGGCTCTAAAAGCTTTCCATCAAATAAATCCAGCTGCTTTGCCTTTTCCTCCTGCTGCTTCACAACAGGCGTTTCTTCTAAAACCGGCACCGACGGAGCCAGCCAGTTTTCCTCCAGAGAATCCGGCTCTCTGACAGATTCAGGCTGGGGTGAAATCAGTCGTTTTGGAAAGGTAAATCCGCCGGACGGCTTATTTTCCCCGGATACAGCCGTCTGATTTAAAGCCATGAGCCTGTGATTTTCAAATGGTTCCGGTGAAGGCTGGAACTTTTTCCCAGGCATTTCCTCTTTCTTTTCTTCGTCTTTTTTATTGAGGCTGACTTCCGGAATCAATTCTTTATGTGCCAGGGCATTTGCTACTGCCTGATAAACCATATGATAGATCATTTCTCCGTCACGGAAGCGAAGTTCCATCTTGGTGGGATGAACATTCACATCAAGAAGTTCCGGTTCTATGGTGAAATGAAGCATGGTAAACGGATACTTGTGCTGCATCATAAACGGCCGGTAAGCTTCTTCAATGGCCCGGGAAATAATACTGCTTTTAATAAATCTTCCATTGATGAAATAATTTTCGTAATTCCGGTTGCCTCTGGCAATCACTGGTTTTCCGATAAAACCATTTACAGTGACCTCCCCCTTTTTAACCGATACCTCCAGAAGGTTGGAAGCAATCTCTCTTCCAAACACCGTATAGATAATATCTTTCAGGTTATGGTTGCCGGATGTATGAAGCTTATTCTGATTATTCTGTATAAAACGTATGGATACTTCCGGGTGAGAAAGCGCCAGTTTTTCCACCAGATCAGCCACATGCGCACCTTCCGTAACCGGAGTTTTCAAAAACTTTTTTCTTGCGGGAGTATTGAAAAATAAGTTTCTTGCAATAAAGGTTGTTCCTTCCGGTGCACCGATTTCCTCGACGGACCGTTCTATCCCTCCCTCGATCTGGTATCTGGTACCTGTTAACCCAACACTGGTCTTTGTAATAATCTCCACCTGTGAAACAGATGCAATACTGGCAAGTGCCTCGCCTCGGAATCCCAGAGAGGATACTGTAAACAAGTCCTCAACCGATTTGATTTTACTGGTGGAATGGCGCAGGAAAGCAAGGGGAACCTCTTCCTTTGGAATACCGCAGCCATTATCCGTCACGCGGATAAATGAGGTTCCGCCTTCTTTAATTTCCACCGTAACAGCTGTCGCCTTTGCATCAATTGCATTCTCCAAAAGCTCCTTTACCACAGAAGCCGGACGCTCAACCACTTCTCCCGCTGCTATTTTATTAATCGTATTCTGATCCAGTACGGTTATATTTGCCATGGCATCTGCTCCTTTTCCTATTGCCAGCGATTTTTCAGTTTGGTCTGCAGACGGTATAACGTATTGAGAGCATCAATGGGAGTCATGTTGCCAAGCTCCAGTTCTCCTAATTCCCTGATTATATCATCATCTTTTACTGTAGCGAAAAGTGACATCTGCTGCAAATCCACTTCATCCGGCTTTGGAACAGCCCTCCGCTGGGATATGCCGCCATTCGCTTCCGCTATTTCTTTCGCTTTTGCTGTAATATCCGCGTCACTTAACTCTGCAAGCAGCTCCCTGGCTCTGATTATGACAGTATCCGGGACACCTGCAAGCTTTGCAACCTGGATTCCATAGCTCTTGTCTGCTCCGCCTTTAATGATTTTTCTTAAAAAAACAATGTCATCTCCCTGCTCTTTCACAGCGATGCAGTAGTTATTGACTCCGCTCATGGTCCCTTCCAGTTCGGTAAGCTCATGATAATGAGTCGCAAACAACGTCTTAGCTCCAAGCAGCTTTAAATTGCTGATATGCTCCACCACTGACCAGGCAATGCTCAGTCCGTCAAAGGTACTGGTTCCTCTTCCGATTTCATCCAGAACGATCAGACTGTTTTTGGTGGCGTTACGAAGAATATTGGCAACCTCCGTCATCTCCACCATAAAAGTACTCTGGCCGGAAGCCAGATCATCAGAAGCTCCCACACGGGTAAAAATCCGGTCACAGATTCCGATGTTTGCTTCATCAGCAGGAACAAAACAGCCGATCTGAGCCATCAGTACAATGAGCGCCGTCTGTCTCATATAGGTTGATTTTCCCGCCATGTTAGGTCCTGTTATAATGGACAGGCGGTTTTTGCCGTTGTCTAAATAAACATCGTTGGATACGAACAAATCATCCCGAAGCATCTTTTCCACAACCGGATGACGTCCGTTTTTAATATCAATGATCCCCTTTTCATTAATCTGTGGCTTTACATAATTATTTCTTGTTGCTACAGAAGATAAGGAAACCAGCACATCAATCCCTGCAATAGCTCTGGCACTTTTCTGAATTCTAAGCACCTTGGAAGCAATCATATCCCGGACTTCACAAAAAAGGTCATATTCAAGGGAAAAAAGCTTATCCTCAGCTCCCAGGATGATATCTTCCAGTTCTTTTAACTCATTGGTGGTATAACGTTCTGCATTGGCCAGTGTCTGTTTTCTGATAAAATAATCCGGAACCAGCTCCTTAAAGGAATTGGTAACTTCAAAATAGTAGCCAAACACTTTGTTATACTTCACTTTCAGGTTCTTGATTCCGCTTTTTTCTTTTTCCTTTGCCTCTAAATCTGCCAGCCAGGTTTTGCCTTCCGTCTTCGCACTGCGAAGCTTATCCGCCTCTTCATGAAAACCTTCTCTGATAATTCCGCCCTCTCTGATGGACACAGGGGGATCTTCAATAATTGCACGCTCGATGTAATCCTTGATATCATCAAGAGGATCCAGCTCATTGTATAAATCAGTTAAAAGCCCGCTGGTAAATTCTTTTAACAGCGTTTTAATATACGGAAGCATCTCCAGTGAATTCTTAAATGCGATTAAATCCCTGGGATTTGCAGTCTTATAACTGATTCTTCCGATCAGACGTTCCAGATCATAGATGGGATTTAAATACTCACTGATCTCTTCTCTGGATATGTAATTCATGTTCAGCTCTTCAATGGCATTCTGGCGCCCTATAATCTCAGATTTATGAATCAGGGGCTGCTCTACATAGGTTCGCAGCATTCTGGCTCCCATAGCCGTTTTGGTCCGGTCGAGAACCCATAGAAGAGTTCCCCGTTTCTGCTTTTCCCTAAGCGTTTCAAGAAGCTCTAAGTTTCTTCTGGTGGATGTATCAATGATCATGTACTGTCCGGTGGAATAAGGTGTGATAGTCGTGATGTGGGACAGGCTGTTTTTCTGGGTTTCGTACATGTACTGCATCACTGCACCAGCTGCAATCACACCCATATCGTAATCATCAAGCCCAAGCCCTGTAAGGGTGCCTACCTGATAATGCTCACGTAAAATTTTTCTGCAGACTTCGTCGGAAAAATAATGATGATCCAGAGATGAAATAACCGTATGATACCGGTTTTTAATTTCTTCTATATCCACTCCTGATACATAAAAAGCTTCATTGCAAATGATTTCAGATGGTGTAAATTTGTTGATTTCATCGATCAGTTCCCGGTCAGACTCCACTTCTGTTACCAGAAAATCGCCAGTGCTGATATCTGTGACGGCAATGCCATATGCCTCTCCGATGTAAACAACTCCCATCAGATAATTATTTCTTGTTTCATCAAGAGCCTGCGCACTGGTTATGGTTCCGGGAGTTACCACACGGATTACTTCCCGTTTAACAAGTCCCTTAGCCTGTCTGGGGTCCTCCATCTGTTCAGCAATGGCAACTTTGTAACCCTTTTGCACCAGACGGTTTAAATAGGTTTCAACAGCATGATGAGGAACGCCGCACATAGGTGCCCGTTCCTCTAATCCGCATTCTTTACCAGTTAAAGTTATTTCCAGCTCTCTGGATACCGTAATCGCATCTTCAAAAAACATTTCATAAAAGTCACCCAGTCTGTAAAATAAAAGACATCCCGGGTATTCTTTTTTTGTTTCTAAATAATGAGCCATCATTGGCGATAATCCAGCCATTCTCTTTTGTTTCCTCTTTTCTTCTGTTTATGGTCTTAGCGTTCCCATATAATAAAATCCCTTGGATTCATCAAGATACACGTCCACTATTTTTCCGATCAGAGAAGGATCTCCCTTAAAATGAACGGTCGTATTATTGCTTAACCGTCCGGTTAAATACCCCTCTCTATGATCATTTACTTCCTCTGCCAAAACCTTTAGAACTGTATGCACTTCTCTGCCGCAAACCTCAGATGAAATCTTCTGGACTAAAGACAGCAATCTGTCAAAACGTTCCTTTACAACTTCATCCGGCACCTGGTCTTCCATTTTTGCAGCCGGTGTACCTGTACGCTTGGAATAGATGAAAGTAAATGCACTGTCAAAACGTACTTTTCTTACGACATCAAGAGTTTCCTCAAAGTCTTCCTCTGTTTCCCCGGGGAAACCTACAATAATGTCAGTAGTCAGAGAAATATCCGGCATAGCAGAACGGATTTTTTCAACAAGCTCTAAATATTTTTCTTTTGTATATTTCCGGTTCATAAGCTTTAGGATCCGGCTGCTTCCTGACTGGAGCGGAAGGTGAAGATGGCGGCATACTTTTTTGGAGTTTTTCATGGCCTCTATCAGTTCATCGGATAAATCCTTCGGGTGTGACGTCATAAAGCGGATTCGCTCCAGCCCCTCCACCTCATCTGCCTGGGTTAGAAGATCTGCAAAGCTGATTGGTTCTTCCAGCGTTTTCCCATAGGAGTTTACATTCTGACCAAGCAGCATAATTTCTACCACACCGTCATCTGCAAGTCCTTTTATCTCAGTAATAATATCTTTGGGGCTACGGCTGCGTTCCCTTCCTCTAACGTAAGGTACAATACAGTAGCTGCAGAAATTGTCACAGCCAAACATGATGTTAACGCCGGACTTAAACGAATATTTTCTGTCCGCAGGAAGATCTTCCACCACCTGGTCTGTTCCCTTCCAGATATCAACCACCATTTTTTTGGCTTCCAGACGCTGGTATAAAAGCTCTGCCAGCTTATAAATATTATGAGTACCGAAAATAACATCTACAAACCGGTAGCTCTTTTTAATTTTTTCCACCACATCTTCTTCCTGCATCATGCAACCGCAAAGAGCGATTATCATATCTGGATTTTTCTTTTTCAGACTGTTTAAAACACCAAGTCTTCCGTAAACCTTCTGATTGGCATTCTCTCTCACTGTACAGGTGTTATAAAGAACAAAATCTGCCTCTTCGGTGTCTGTCTGTTCAAATCCAACAGCCTCTAAAATCCCCTGGAGCTTTTCGGAATCTCTGGAATTCATCTGGCAGCCAAATGTCTGTGTACAAAAGGTCATAGGGCGTCCAAGCTCTTCACTCCGCTGTTTTACATACCTGCTTACTTTTGCCATAAAAAAATATTGTCTTTCAGGTTCCCTTACCGGCACTTCCCCTTTTATATCAATCTGATCTATATCAATCTGCATCTGAAAAATCCCTTTCATTCAATCTGTTTTTTAAACCCTTTATCAAAAGCATTTTACATGAAACGCCATAAAATGTCAACTTTGCCAGACGGTTCTCCCGTTTTTTTGCAGCTGCTGTCAGCAGCCTTTTAGTATGAAGACAGGACCGTTACAGGCTCAGCTCCCACATTCTGTGTAAAGAACTCATCATGCTCCACCAGAAGCATGGACGGCTGAAATTTAAGGATCAGGTTTTCAATCTGGATTCTGGAATATACATCTA
Source organism: Bacillota bacterium (assembly GCA_023460575.1). Classification (GTDB taxonomy): domain Bacteria; phylum Bacillota; class Clostridia; order Lachnospirales; family Lachnospiraceae; genus Lacrimispora. The sequence goes on along the minus strand of JAEWPQ010000324.1, from coordinate 13,400 downwards.
CAAAGTTTAAAGGTTCATCCCATATATAAATATGGGCCTGCTCACACAGGCTGCGTGCAATGAGAACTTTTTTCTTCTGCCCCTCGCTGAACGCCTCCATGGGTTTTTGAAACTGTTCTCTTGAAAAATCCAGTTTCCTTAACAATGCTTTAAATAGTGAATCCTCCACGCCGCACTGCTTTCCGTATTCAGTCAGGCTTCCCTTTAAGAAGGAGGTATCCTGGGAAACGTAGGAGATCTTCAGTCCGCTTGCCACCTCAATGGTTCCATGGTAAGCAATCAGCCGTTCCGGGCCTTTATCACCTAAAATCAATTTCAGAATGGTTGTTTTTCCGCTTCCGTTCTTCCCCTGAAGTGATAACCGCTGTCCCTGTTCAAGGTTTAAACTGACCGGAGCGCACACCGGTCCCTCATAGTATGGCACAACGTCCTTTAAAACAAGCAGTCTGCCGGAATGGTGTTTTAACGGATACAGCTTTAAATCTACTGCTTCCTCAATATTTTTAAGCAGTCCTCTTTTATCATCAATTGCCTGGTTCTGTCTGCGCTCCAGATTTTTTCTGCGCATCTGCATGCGCCTTGATTTTTCTCCCACATAGGCCCGGTGATCAATGGACTTTTCGCAGTTCACGGACTTATTGCCTATCTTTGTAGCCTCCACTTTATCCGCCCATTCTCCGGATTGTCTGGCTGCTGCTTCAAGATGGCGGATATCCTTTTTTAAACGCTCATTTTCCGATTGCTCATATTGATCCTTTCTCTGGCGGTTTTCATACCACACAGAGAAATTTCCTTTTTGGACCTCAATATCAGCCCGGTTAATGGATAAGATGTGATCTACTGATTCATCTAAAAATTTTCGGTCATGAGACACCAGTATGAAACCTTTTTTGCTGTTTAAATACTGGCTGACCAGTTCCCTTCCTTCTCTATCCAGATGATTGGTCGGTTCGTCGATGAGAAGAAAATTGCCTTCGCGTAAAAATAAGGCAGCCAGCAGAACCTTTGTCCGCTCTCCGTTAGACAGCGTATTGTAAGGACGGTAAAGCACATCCTCTGAAACCTGCAGCTTTGTCAGTTCTCTTTTTAACTCCCAGTACGGACAGTCTCCAAGAATGGAATTAACAATATCAAGCGTCTGCGCTTCCTGGTCCTCCACTTCATAGGGGAAGTAATCAAACGTTACACTGGATACAATGCTTCCTGTATACTCCATCCTGTTCATAAGAAGATTTAAAAATGTAGTCTTCCCCCGCCCGTTTCTTCCTGTAAAACCAAGTTTCCAGTCTGTATCCAGTTGAAACGTAACGTGTTCAAATACCGGATCACTGCTTCCTTCGTAAGTAAATGAAAGATCTGTAACCTGAATCAATGACATAGACATCCCTCCAAATAGTGCAGCAAATAAATTTCTGCATAAAAAAATGGCTGCAAGAATTGTAATTCTCACAGCCAAACCGGTCAAAAAGAACCGGCACAGCATTCCTTTTGCTGAAGGTGTCTATATCCAGACACGAAAAAAAGGCTTGAGAATGAAGTAATATTCTTGCAAAACAGGCACAATAAAAAAAGATATAAAATATCCTGATTTCATTATGCAGTTACTTTACAAGAATTATTTCTTCATCCTCTCACCCCTTCCATTTCTTCTGCCGGTAGTTTACCATATAATAAAAGAATTGTCAAACAATGCTGGCAAATTATATCACGGCCGTATTTGTCCGTTTCCATAAATAATATATTTGGTGGTAGTAAGCTCCTTTAGTCCCATAGGACCTCTTGCATGAAGCTTCTGGGTACTGATTCCGATCTCAGCTCCAAAACCGAATTCGTATCCATCGGTAAAGCGGGTCGATGCATTCACATAAACAGCTGCTGCATCAATTTCATTTAAAAATTTTTGCGCATTTTTATAATCGGATGTAATGATTGCCTCCGAATGGCTGGTATTATAACGGTTAATGTGAGCAATGGCTTCCTCTGCAGAATCAACAAGCTTTAAAGATACTATATAATCCAGGTACTCCGTACCCCAGTCTTCTTCCTTAGCCGGTACAAAGTCCTTTACTATCTTACACGCCTCCTCATCAGCCCGAATCTCCACTGATTTTGTTAAAAGGCGCTGGTTTAGCAGCGGCAGGAACCGGGCAGCCACAGCTCTGTGTACCAAAAGTGATTCACACGCATTGCAAACACCGATTCTCTGGGTTTTTGCATTAAAAATGATATCCAGTGCCATGTCAAAATCTGCTGATTCATCTACAAAGATATGGCAGTTACCTGTGCCGGTCTCAATCACAGGTATGGTGCTGTTATCAACAACACTTTTTATAAGCCCTGCCCCTCCTCTTGGAATCAGTACATCCACGTATTCACGAAGACGCATGAATTCCTTTGTCTTTTCTCTGTCTGTATCTGTGATAAGCTGGAGAACATCCTCTGGCAGTCCTGCACGGGACAGTCCTGTTCTTAACCATTTGACAATGGCTTTATTGGACTCCAGCGCATCGCTTCCGCCTTTTAAAATTACTGCATTACCGGATTTAAAACAAAGACCGAAGGCATCAGCTGTCACATTTGGCCTTGCCTCATATATAATTCCAACAACCCCGAGAGGGACCCTTTTCTGACCAATGGTAAGTCCGTTAGGCCGCATCTTCATAGAAAGTACTTCTCCCACAGGGTCTTCTAAAGCTGCTACTGCCAAAAGTCCCTGTGCCATATCTTCGATACGCTTCGGTGTCAGTTCCAGCCGGTCTACCAGTCCCTGGCTCATTCCTGCTGCCGTCGCCTTAATCACATCATCCTGATTGGCAGAAAGGATCTCCGCCTCACCTTCCAGCAAGGCAGCCGCTGCCAATTTCAGCCCTTCATCCTTTTTTGCAGAACCAAGGATTCCAATCATTCCTGTTACTTCTTTCGCCCTTTTACCAATCTCAGTTATCGTCATTAAAGTCTCCTTTCTTTTAAGGAATAATAATCATATCTACCGTCTTGTCATGAGGATCTGTGGGAATTCTGTCAAATATCTGAAAATCATAGGCAATGGCAATTCTTCGATGATCAGGTTCCTTTTCAAAGAACCGGTCATAATATCCGCCTCCGTACCCAAGCCGGTTTCTGCTTTTATCAAAGGCAATTCCCGGTACTATCATGGGAGCCTCAGTATCATTGATTTTTAAACAGGATGCCTTAGGTTCCATAATCCCCATCGTTCCTTCTTCCAGATCGGATTTTCCTGTGATAACATAAAAATCCAGCTTCTTTCCTGACACTTTGGGAACAGCCACACATTTCCCCTGCTTTAACAGCAGATCCATAAATTTCCAGGTTCCTGCTTCGTGGCGCATGGAAGCATAACAGTAAATGCAGAACGCTCTGTTGATTTCCTCAAGTTCCAGAAGCCTGGCACAGATCGCATCATCCCATTGTGCCTCTAATGACACACTAAGGCTTCCCCTCTGTTCCTTCACCCATTTGCGAATCTCATTCTTCTCCAACTTTTCCATACTTCTTTCCCAGATCCGTAACAGTACCATCTTCTTCCTGAATGGAGATACTGTTTAGATTTCCTCTTAAGCTGCCACGTATGGCTTCAATATACTCTTTTCTTAAAGCCGCCTGTTCCGCCTTCTCTTCTTCTGAAAGTCCGGTTGCTTTTGATTTATGGTAAAGTGTGTTAATCCGATCAATCTTATCCTGATTCATATCTGTCTCCTTAATACTCGTAATTTATATAGGCCATCAAATCAAAGTCATGATTGGGATGCGCCAGAAATAACGTTCCCTTTTCCTGTCCCTCTAAAATCTGGCTGATGATTTCCACATGATCACCATTGGCGATCACCATATCACAGCCGCTGTCTGTTGCGATCCTGGCTGCAGCAAGCTTTGCTGACATACCTCCAGTGCCCACGTCACTGCCTGATGTGGATTTGCCCATATTCATCAGTTCCGGTGTAATTTCTCTCACAAGGCTGAAAAACCTTGCAGCTGAGTTCTGCCTGGGATCATCAGAATACAGTCCGTCAATATCAGATAAAAGGATGAGAAGATCCGCTCCGATTAATGCAGCTACAACTGCTGAGAGCCTGTCATTGTCGCCGAAATTATCCACAAGGGGAATCTCTGAGGTAGAAACAGTATCATTCTCATTGACAACCGGAATGGTACCCAGCTTTAAAAGTTCATCAAAGGTATTCTGTGCGTTAAAACGGCTGTTTTCACTGACCATGGTATTCTTTGTAAGAAGCACCTGTGCCGCTATCTGGTTGTATTCTGCAAACAGCTTCTGATATACCATCATGAGCCTGGCCTGCCCGACTGCTGCAAAAGCCTGCTTCTCAGAGATGGTTACAGGCCTTGTATGACGTCCAAGTGCCTGTCGTCCTGCTGCAATCGCACCGGAAGAAACTAAAACCACTTCCTTACCCTGTCCTTTTAAATCACTGATTACCCGGATGAGCTTCTCAATCTTCATCAGATTTAAATCCCCGGTATGAGTATGGGTTAAGGAGGACGATCCGATTTTAATTACAATTCGCTTTTTATCCTTCAGTTTCACTCGTTCCTCAATATTCATCTTCTTCATCCGCTTTCTAAATTACTTTTTATCTCATATCTTACATCATTTTTAAAAATACGTCAATTTAGAAAGTTAAGCTTTTATACCGACTGGCAATGGCTTCTGCAATTTTAATCCCATCCATTGCAGCAGATGTGATTCCGCCTGCGTAACCGGCTCCTTCTCCGCAAGGATAAATACCTCTGATCCTGCTTTCAAATGTCTCATCTCTTAAAATCCTTACCGGTGACGAAGTTCTGCTTTCCACACCTGCCAGTATGGCATCCTGTCTGCGAAAGCCCTTGATTTTTCCTTCAAAAGCCTCAACGCCTTCTATAATGGATTCCGATATATAGTCCGGAAGCATTTCTCTCATGTTCGTGAATTCATATTTGCCCTTAAATTCCGGTTGCACATCTCCAAATGCGCTTGAACTACAATTATTTTTAAAATCGCCGTATAGCTGAACTGGTATGTTGCCCTTACCCTGCACATAAGCTGCCTCTTCAAGCTTCCTCTGATAAGCAATTCCCGCAAGAGGAGAGTCACCTTCAAAGTCATCGGGAGTTACAGTAACGATCAGCGCACTGTTTGCATTGATTCCATCTCGCTTATGATAGCTCATTCCATTAATTGCCAGACGCCCTTCTTCTGAAGAAGCGTTCACCGCATATCCGCCGGGGCACATGCAAAATGTGTAGATCCCTCTTCCACTTTTACACTGATGGGTAAGTTTATAATCTGCTGCCCCAAGAACTTCGTTAGCGTCTTCACCATACTGGGAGCGGTTAATTGCTTCCTGTGGATGTTGTATTCTAAGTCCGACGGCAAATGCTTTGGCTTCCATGGGAACCCCTCTTTGTTCCAGTACATGAAACGTATCTCTGGCACTGTGTCCGATGGCAAGTATTAAAGTATCCACAGGAATTTCTTCCCCTTCATTTACCTTGATACCAAAAATAGTTCCGTCTTTCATCAGCATGTCAGTAACAAGACTGTTAAAACGGACCTCTCCGCCCAGACGAATGATTTCTTTTCTCATGTTCTTTACGATTCCGCTTAGTACATCCGTACCGATATGAGGCTTGTTCACATATAAAATGGATGGATCCGCACCGAATTCCACAAACAGTTCTAAAACTTTATGATTCCGCATCAGAGGATCCTTAACCAGAGTATTTAATTTTCCGTCAGAAAAAGTTCCTGCTCCGCCTTCTCCAAACTGCACATTGCTGTTTGGGTTTAATTTTCCGCCATTCCAGAAGCCATCCACTGATTGCTGTCTCTTATCAACATCTTCTCCCCGTTCCAGAATAAGGGGACAAAATCCGCTTCTTGCCAGCATAATTGCACAAAACAATCCTGCTGGACCTGCCCCTACTATAACCGGACGGTTTGCCAATGGTTTTGTACCGCACTGAGGAAACTGATATTCCTTTTTCACTGCCAGTGTAACATTGGCATCTTTCACTCTATGTACGATTGATTCTTCGTCTTTTGTCTCAATGTCAATGGTGTAGATAAAACGAATCGCATCTTTTTTACGAGCATCAACCGATTGTTTAATTATTTCGTAAGATGTCATCCCAGATACTGGAATTCGCAGTAATTTAGAAACTTTTACCAGTAAATCTTCTTTTGTATGATCCACTCCAATTTTTAATTGACTAATTCTTATCATATTTTTTTATCCTCTTCCTGTATGGATTCCAGCCGTAATTCCGCTGGACCATGCCCACTGTAAGTTGTAACCTCCACAGATTCCATCTACATCAAGAATTTCTCCTGAAAAATAGAGTCCTCTGATCAGTCTTGATTCCATCGTAACCGGATCTACCTCTCTTGTATCCACCCCTCCGCTGCATATCTGAGCCTGATCAAAGGTGTTGGTAGAAACTATTACTGTTTTTAAATCTTTTATACAATTAACAAGATTCTTAATCTCCCGGGTTGTAATCTCTTTCACCAATGACGCCCTGGTGATACCGGCCTCTTTTAAAAGTATCTTTGTGAGTTTGGAATTTAACACACCATGTAAAAATTCTTCCGCAGGTCTGTATCCAAACCTTTTTTGCCGCTCCAAAAGAAGCGTTTCTAAATCTGAAAGCGAAAGTTCAGGAAGGAAATCCAGCTGTGCTGTCACCTGCTGTCCGTCGTTTAAGGCTCTTGCAGCATATCTGCTTACCTGAAAAACAGGAATACCGGAGATTCCGTAATCAGTAATCTGAAGCTCGCCTCTGTCTGAGACCGCCGTCTTTCCATCTGTCTTAAGAGTTACAAGTGCATCCGTCCGTACTCCTGCTGCCTGCCTGTACCATTTTTCCCTGCAGCGAAGCTGAACCAGAGCCGGCAGAGGCGTTATAATACGATGCCCAAGCTTATGGGCAAGATCGTAACCACTGCCATCAGAGCCCGTTTTGGGAGCTGCCATGGAACCTGCTGCGAGAATAACCCTGTCCCCTTTTCGTTCTCCTTTATCTGTAACCACAGTCAGATCCTTTTTGATCTCTTCCACACGGCATTCCGTCACAATCCGGACGCCCAGATGTTCCAGTTCAAAAAGCATAGCCTCCAGGACCGTGGCTGCCTGTCCGGTATTGGGATAGACATATCCATTGCGCTCTGTCAGAACGATCCCCAGATCTTTGAAAAAATCCATCGTCTGGCTTACCGTAAATGCATTCAGTACCGGATAAGCAAAATCCGGCTGATTACCCCTGTATGCCCCTTCCGGAAGCTGTAGATTCGTAAGATTACACTTTCCGTTTCCGGTTGAAAGAAGCTTCTTTCCCGGCCTGGCTGTATGTTCCATAATTGTAACAGAAGCTCCCTCTCTGGCTGCAGAAATACCCGCTGCCAGACCAGAAGCTCCAGCCCCAATGATTATGATCTGTTGTTTCATCCTGTTCTCCTCACATTCAGTCAGACTTATTGTATCTGCTTTATCATAAAATTTCAATCATATTTCTATTTAGCTTGTATAGGATTCCAGATAATTGAATACTTCAACCATTGTGGGAAACCAGATCCCATCCATCAGCTTCCCTCTCTCTTCTTCCGGAAAATCAGTAACCGGCATATGGGTATAAAGACAAATGGTTGTTTTATCCTGGTAGAGGACGAGCAGATACCCATCCTCTGAAACCAGATAATATTTATCCTTACCCTCAGCATTGGCAGGCTTTGCCTCTTCCTGATTTATAACAATCTGCGCTTCTGTCACAGTTTCGGTTTCTATGGTTGCCCCTGGGAGGGCCTCCTCCGGTCTGACACTGTCCTTTGTAATGGCAAAGCCAATTCCCAGACAAATCGCAGATGCCGCAACAAATAATAGAAAGCAGAACATATACTTCTTCATGAGTTGATACCTCCTTCACGTAAGTATAGTATCTGCTTTCTTCTTATATTTTAATCATAAAAGATGGTATTTTCTTGCAATACCTGCCAATTTTCTGCCTCCGGGGAAGCCATTTAACTCGGTTTCATCGACACACTGGAATTTTAACAGTAACACTCCGTATACAATCACTGCCGCTGCTACAGCCGCCAATACTCCCACTATGTTATGCTTTAAAACTGTATGGACCAGAAAATACACCCCATAGGAAACAGCACCCATAATTCCTGCCGCAAGAGTAGGAAGAAAGAATGTTTTTCTAATCTCCTGACGATAATTCAAATATTTCCGTATGGAGAGGCCATTGAGCAAACACATGGTCAGTGCAAACAAAATATTGGAATACAGGACTCCATATATCCCCATCTTAAACGGAAACAGCATGACCCAGAGGATTCCCACATGAAGCACCAGGGAAATGATGGCGTTCTTTAGCGGCGTCTTCATGTGATTAATTCCCTGAAGCACCGCATTGGTGACAGTTGAAAGTGAGAAAAAAACGACTGCAGAGGAACCATATATCATCATCTTAATCAGTTCAATGTTATTGCTTCTGCTAAAAAGCAGATTACAGATAGGTCCCGCAAGCACAGTAAGCCCCACAGTGGATGGAATTGCGATTATCATGGAAAATCGAATCACCATGGAAATCTTTCTTATGATCTGGCTCCTGCTTCTTTCTGCCACTGCCTGGGACAAGGATGGGATTAAGGCAGATGCCAAAGAATTGGCAATTGCAACCGGAATATTAAAAAGAAGCCGGTATTTACCAGAATAGATTCCCCAGTTAGCTGCTATCTCCGGAGCCCCCATACCCATGGAAGACATACCAATGCCGTAAATGCTGTTATCAATCACGATGCTGATATTGTATGCAACGCTGCTGAACACAATAGGAAGAACGGTCAGGATTAAAACCCCGGAAAGACTTTGATAAGTTTCAAAATATCCGGAGCGGTCTCTTCTGGATTGTCTTCTCATAATCGGCCGGTAGCTGAACATGAGAAACAAAAGAAACAAAAGGCCTGCAAGTGCTCCTACACCGGTTCCTATGGTTCCGCCTGCTGCTCCAAACGCATAGGAATACTGGGTTGATCCGTAGAGTGCATTGGAACGCATTCCTTCTTTAAAGAGCATTGCTGCTGCATAGATACTGATTACAGCATTGACAATCTGTTCAAAAATCTGTGATACCGCTGTAGGAAGCATGGTTCCAAGCCCCTGGAAGTACCCCCTGAAAACCCCAAGATAAGCGATGATCCAGACAGTGGGTGCCAGTGTTTTCAAAGCATAACTGGTATAAGGCATCTTTAAAAACTGATTTGCAAACACATCCGCTCCGAACCACAAAACTGCAGCGCCCAGACCTCCCACAACCGTTCCATAAAACAAAGATACTCTCAGTACCTTCATGGAATTAACATATTCTTTCCTCGCCATCCTTACAGCAACCATCTTGGATACCGCTGTAGGAAGGCTGTAGGAAGAAACAATTAATAAAATGGAGTAAATCGAAAAAGCGGAACTGTAATATCCGTTTCCTTCATCTCCTAAAATATCAGCAAGGGGAATCCGGTAAAACATTCCGATTACCCGGACAATAATGCCTGCAGCCGCAAGGATGATTCCCTGAAGAAGGAAGTTAGAAGAACCCCTTTTATTTGTTTTTTTGCTTGTCCTACTGTTTTCCATATATTTCTACTTTGGGAGAGTCCTGTGCTGAAATGATACAAACCCAGGTTTTTCCCTGGTTCAGGATGATCTCGTTATTCTCCATATCGTAATAATGTGTGGTCCCGAATTCTCCATCCTTTGACCATTTTACCGGAATTGCCCGGCCCCCGGTCACATACATTCCGAAAGAATCATTGTGAACATTGATATTTAAATATTCAGTAGTGGCATAATGAGCGGAAGGACAATACTGCAGGATAAGATTCTTGACCCTGATCTGGCCTTCATCCCCCTGGTGAGCCTTTCCGTACTGGTATCTGTAATAAAGGCCGTCATCCTCATGGTACTCAAACCACGGCTTGTTATAAATGTAGCCAGGGTAAACCTTATAAGCGTCCTTTACACTGTCCGCATCCTGTAAAGTAACCTCATGACCGGTTTTTGCAAAAAGATAATGCCCCTTGTATTCCGGATTATATTCTCTTTTAAAGCCCAGCTTTTCTATGGACTTGTTTAACCGCTCCCCGCTGGTATAGGCATTGTGGGGAGACTTCCGGTCGGAGGAGCGAAAATAGGCGACTGAACCAATAGCCTCCAGGCCATTGATGTGATCTAAATTCGACAGATAAGGCTTGGCAAAGGTGCTTTGTCCATAATGGGCATAAACAGCATCAAATTCACGGGCAAAGTATGTATAATACGTACGGCAGCTTCTTACAGAGCCGATTCTTGAAAGATTATCATAATCCTCAATAATTGCCATGTACCGGTTCATTCCGCCTTCTACGGGAGCTTCATAAACAACTCCTGCCCGATTGATTCCATATTGGGGCTGCGCTTCCTTATCATTGCTCATCATCACTGCTACCGGCCTCCGGTTACCAAAGGATGCATCCACCATCTCTCCGGTTAAATAACTGCGTATTTTTCCATCTTTCTCGGTACGTTCTTCACTGGTATAGTATTCACCGGATTCACTATCCTCGCCGGCGGATTGCTCTGTACTGCTGTTTATGCGGATCTCTTCTGTCGATTGTTCCTTCTGTGATTCTGACTGCAGATTTGTAACAGACACTTCCTCGTACTTTTTACCGCAGCCAGTAAACAAGGCTGCAGACAGCATTCCTATAGCAAAACCAAACCATACCTTTTTTTTCATCTCACGTATCCCCTCCGGCTTAAAATTTCTTCCTGCTTTCGTTCCATAACAAGGCGTTCTTCGTCTTCCATATGATCGTAGCCGCATAAATGCAGCATGCTGTGAGCGATTAAAAAAGCCAGCTCACGATCTATGGAATGCCCGTATTTTTCCGCCTGTTCCTCCACTTTGTCAACAGAAACCACAATATCCCCAAGGAGAAGTTCTCCTGTCTCCGGGTTAAAGGAGTCATACTCCTCCTCTTCCAGATGATCAAAATCGGAAGGTGTTTCATATTCAATCATCGGAAAGGAAAGTACATCAGTGGGACTGTCAATGTTTCTGTATTCCTGATTGATCTGGCGGATATCCTCGTTATCTGTAATAAGAACATTAATCTCTGCCTCATAAGGGCAGTTTTCATAATCCAGCGCTTCCTCTGCCACACTGGTTATAATCTCTTCATAGGGAATTTTCAGCTTTTTCTCCGCTTCGTATTCTATATTAATCGTCATGATGCGCCTTTCTTCCTGCAGCTGTCTTTACTTTTCGCTCAACCGGCTTTTTTCTTGACTCAAACTCATCATAAGCCTGTACAATTTTTTGAACCAGCGGATGGCGGACAACGTCATTGCTGGTCAGCTGGCAGAAGCTGATATCATCAATTTTCTTTAAGATTCTCATAGCCATGTCAAGGCCTGATACGGCTCCTGCCGGAAGATCCTTCTGAGTCTGGTCGCCCGTAACGATTACCTTGGAGCCAAAACCGATTCGGGTTAAGAACATCTTCATCTGGGCAGGCGTTGTGTTCTGGGCTTCATCAAGAATGATAAATGCATTATCCAGAGTCCTTCCCCGCATATATGCCAGAGGTGCCACTTCAATGAGACCTTTTTCCGCATTGTGAAGGTAGCTTTCAGCTCCCATTATCTGATACAGAGCATCGTAGAGCGGTCTTAAATACGGATCAATCTTACTTTGAAGATCACCAGGCAGGAAACCCAGCTTCTCTCCTGCTTCAATTGCAGGTCTCGTAAGAATAATCCTGTTTACTTCACCATTTTTAAAAGCCTGAATTGCCATAGCCATGGCAAGATAGGTCTTACCGGTTCCGGCAGGACCAATTCCGAATACCACCATCTTTTTCCTGATCTGATCCACATACTGCTTCTGCCCCAGAGTCTTTGGCTTCACAGGCTTTCCGTTAATGGTTCTGCAGATAATATCTTTGTCTATCTCAAGGATCTGACTGTCGCTTTCCGTAAAGGAAAGAGATAGAGCATAATCCACATTCTGCTCTGCGATTACGTTCCCCCGTTTAGAAAGCTCAATCAGATTGCTGAATACACTTTTTGCTCTCTGTACCATCTGTTCCGGACCGATGATTTTAAGAGCTCCATCCCTTGCAATCATGGTAACATGCAGGGTCCGTTCTATTTTCTTTAAATAGCTGTCAAATTGCCCGCACACATTCTTCTCATGTTCAATTGGTATATCTATGATAGTTTCAATTACGCTCATTTGAATTATTCGTCTCCTCCGGTTCCTCTGTTGTCTGCATCTTCAGCTCTTCCTGTCTGCCTAAGGGCTCTTCCGTCACAAAATCCATGGTAATCTGGCACAAAGATTCATTATCTAGTATTTTAACATGATTTCCCAGAATTTGTACCCCCTTTTCCAATAATTTTTTTTGGAAGTTCTGATTCATCTGATCCGCCAGTTCTCTCTTCTCATCTTCCGTATAAGGGCGTTCATAGGACACATACTCTTTCCCTGTAATTTTCCCCACATAGATGGGCAGATAAAAATTTTCAAACAAATGAAGCTGGGTTTCTTCCATGGTTCGTTTCCACGATGTCCCTTCCGGTCTGGGTCTCATTAACAGAAAAGAGAACTGAAAGGCTTTTATATACCGCCCTCTTCTTACTTTTCCGGTTTCCATCTCGATGGTCTTAAATAACGGGAGTTTCCTGTTATAATGATACTCAGTTCTGGCGGTTATATCCCCGTCAGAGTGTACATAATGAGTATTCACAATTTCTTCGCTGTCCCCAATGATGGGAAGCGTGCCGCTGACCAGTACATCTCCTGCAGCCACCTGGTCCCCGACCTTCACCATGGGAACTCCGCTTCGGACAATCATGGAGGTAATGATGCCATCCTTTTGGGCAATGAGATCACAGGGAGTTTCATCCCTGACCGGAATATCGGAAAGCACTTCATTCTCTTTTATCTTAACCAAAAGTCTGGTCCCTGATACTCTTGCAGACACCCAGGTAATTTCCGGGAAACGGGTTCTTAATGATTCCTCCAGCACATCGCAGTCAATTTTTGACTTTCTCATGCCATAGCGAATCTCCTCTGTTTCGCAGAACCTTAAAAGAGTGTCGTATGTATACATCTGATTCCCGTCAAATTCGATATCCCAGATAAACAGGGACAAAGCATAAAGTATTATCAGGAAACCGGCAAATCCGGCAGCATAAAATTTTCTTTTTCTGTTTCGGTATAAAAAAAAAGGAAGTCCAAACTTTTTCAAAATTCTAAGTCTGACCTTCGATTTACGGACAAGAGGCTTGATTTTACGAAATCCCGGTACCGTGATAAAGAACCGATAGGTATGCCCG
>JAEWPQ010000323.1 GCA_023460575.1 Bacillota bacterium | reverse complement strand
CGAACCCACGCGCCCTTGCGGACAAACGGTTTTCAAGACCGCCTCGTTATGACCACTTCGATACCTCTCCAAACGCGCTTTTACATTTTAATAGAAGTTTGTGTTTTTGTCAAGCACTTTTTTCTATCTTTTTCAAATCTCTTGGAGCTTTTTTCTCTCAATTACCGTCTTCATCAGCGGCAACTTCGATAGTTTATCATTGTTTGTATCATCTGTCAACATATTTTTACATATTTTTCAAATAATTTTAACCCCCTCTACAAATACTCTAAAAGACGTTGCTTTGCCCGCTCGGCAGTGCTAAAGTTTTCTTCTATTCCCGTTATATAGTACAGCGCATCCTGCCATACTTTTACTGAATAATCCATTGCCGGAATATCAGAAACAACGAAACGGAACCGTGCTTTGGCTGTGCTTCCCCGCAGATCAGATAAATACATGCAGCCTAATTCTGACGCAATCCGTTCCAGCAGGCCTTCCCTGGTGCCTGTATCCGTTTCATTCCTGCTTTTTCCAGTTTCCATCTATTGTACCTTCTTTCCTACTTTTCATCTGATGAAACAGCTGATACTATCTAATAGCCATGCAATCCTTATAACGGATTTCTTAGCCTGATCATACATTGAATACTTTATATAAATAATAATATTGTAATGAATGCAACATGTCAAGTGATGGAATGCATTATTTACTACACATATTCCATTTAATGCAATACTATGGAATCAGGAGGAGTTACCCATGTATATAGACTTCAATTTTTCCAAACGCCTCTCAGAGCTCAGGGCTCAAAAGGGTGTATCTGCACGTGATATGAGTCTTTCTCTCGGACAGAATCCCACATATATTCATAAAATAGAGAATGGACGGGCGCTTCCGTCCATGATGGGTTTTTTCTATATATGTGAGTATCTGGATATTGAACCAGCCGAATTTTTTTCCCGTGACATAACCAGTCCCGCCAAAGTCAAAGAGCTTATGGAGGACGCACAGCATTTAAATCGAGAACAGCTTGACCACCTTCATCTGATTGTCAGGGATCTATTAAAAACAGGTGGAAAAAAATAAAAAGGAAGCTGCTCCTACAGCATTCCTTTTATTTTTTTCCATATATTCTGTTAAGAAATACACTGGCAATCTCTAAGTCCTCCGGTGTAGTCACTTTTATATTGGTATAATCACCCTTTATTAACTTCACCTTTTCTTTCGTCATGGTTTCTACCACCATGGCATCGTCCGTAACCCCTTTTTGAAAAGCTTCTGATTCCATCAGTCTGTTATAGGCCCTTAAGACCAGATCGTACCGGAATGCCTGAGGTGTCTGAATCTGCCAAAGGCTTGTCCGGTCCGGAGTCAGAGCCGCATATCCTTTTTCATCGGATATCTTAATGGTATCTTTAACCGGCATTCCCACGACACACGCCCCGTATCTGATCGCTGCAGCTCTTGATGCATCAATGATTTCTTTGGTGACACAGGGTCTTGCTCCGTCATGAATGAGAACGTAGGCACAGTCCATTACCGCTTTCAGCCCGGCATAAACGGAATGATATCTCTCTTTGCCGCCTTCTGTCACGGCAGATATTTTGGAAAATCCAAAACGGTCCACTATTTCATTCTGGCAGAATAGTACCTCACCCGGACCGGTGACAAGAACAATTTCATCTACAGAGCTCTCTTCAAAAGCTCTAAGCGTATGATAAAGAAGCGGCTTTCCGCACAACTCCATATACTGTTTATGGATTGTGCTTTCCATACGGGAACCTTTTCCTGCTGCCAGCACTACTGCTGCTGTTCGTTCCATAGGCCGGTTACCTTTCTCCCAGTTTTAAATTGGGAACTGCGTTTAAATCCCAGCCGGCCCTGGCTCCGTTAATAAATTCATAATAGGCAGCTGTCCCGATCATGGCAGCATTATCAGTACAATAAATGGGAGACGGATAGTAAAAGGCAATTTCATTTTTTTCGCAGGCTTCTTTCATACCTTTACGAAGAGCGGAATTAGAAGCAACTCCCCCTGCTATCGCCACTTTTTTAAAGCCATATTCTTTTGCAGCCTCTATTGTATGGGATACCAGAACATCAACCACTGCATTCTGGAATGATGCCAGAAGATCCGGTATATTGATTTCCTCTCCCATCATATTGGCATGATTAATGTGATTTAAAACTGCAGACTTTAACCCGCTAAAGCTAAAATCGTAAACATTTCCTTCTACTCTGGCTCTGGGAAATTTAATCGCCTGGGGATTTCCCTCTTTTGCAGCCTTGTCAATCTTTGGTCCGCCTGGATACCCCAGACCTACTGCCCTTGCCACCTTATCAAATGCTTCGCCTGCTGCATCATCTCTGGTTCTTCCAAGTATCTCAAATTCTCCGTAATCCCGTACGATCACCAGATGGGTGTGGCCTCCTGATACAATCAGACACATAAAAGGCGGTTCTAAATCCGGATGCTCAATAAAATTAGCGGATACATGACCTTCTATATGATGGACACCTACCAGAGGCTTATCTGCTGCATAAGCCAACGCCTTTGCCTCTGCCACTCCAACCAGCAGTGCTCCCACCAGTCCCGGACCGTAAGTAACTCCGATGGCATCCATGTTCTCAAGGGTAAGTCCTGACTCCAGAAGCGCTGATTCTATGACCTGGTTGATCTTTTCGATATGCTTTCTGGAAGCAATCTCAGGAACCACACCTCCATATAAAGTATGAAGATCAATCTGGGAGGAAATTACATTGGATAGAATCTCTCTCCCGTTCTTTACCACCGCTGCTGCCGTTTCGTCACAGGAACTTTCAATTGCAAGTATATAGACATCTTCTTCTGTATGATTCTTCTTCATCGCCATTCCCTCATTCCTCATCAAATTCCA
Source organism: Bacillota bacterium (assembly GCA_023460575.1). GTDB lineage: Bacteria > Bacillota > Clostridia > Lachnospirales > Lachnospiraceae > Lacrimispora. Next base: position 829 of record JAEWPQ010000323.1, on the reverse strand, counting down.
GTTCCAGCGTCCAGGCATCTCTCGCGGCTTTTGCCCTGGGGAAGATCTCACGGACTTTATCCATAAAATCCTCCGGTCTGGTTAAAGAGGGACTGTAATGGGTCAGCCACATCTGTCTGGGCTGAGCTTCTTTTGCCAGTCTGGCAGCCTCATAAAATGTCATATGGCGGTATTCCCTTGCCTTTGCCTCTTTCCCCTCTTCTCCGTACATGCCTTCGCAGATGAAAAGATCTGCATCCTTTGCATATTCTGCAATGACGGGAACGGGTCTGGTATCTGTACAGTAGGTCACCTTAAGCCCGCGTCTGTCCGGTCCTAAAACCAGATCAGGGGTCAGGATTGTACCATCATAATCAATGGTCTCTCCCTTCTGAAGACGGCTCCAGAACTTTTGAGGAATCCCTGCTTCTTTGGCACGGTCCACATCAAATCTTCCTGTCCTTGGAATGGAAATGGAATAACCATAGCAGACAACGTTATGATTGACGCGGTAAGCATCAATTACGTAAGGCGCCATGGTTATCTGCTCCCTGTTTTCGGAGAGTTCGATAAATTTCAGCTCAAAAGGCAGCTCCGGCGCAATGGTGCGAAGTGCTCCCACCACACGCTCAAGTCCTTTTGGACCAATCAGCGTTAAGGGTTCTGTCCGTTCTGCATTCCCCATTGTCAGAAGAAGTCCCGGAAGACCGCTGATGTGATCCGCATGATAATGGGTAAAACAGATGATATCAATAGGTTTTGGGCTCCAGCCCTTTTCTTTTAAAGCAATCTGGGTTCCTTCCCCGCAGTCAATCAAAAGATTGCTGCCGTCACACCGCGCCATCATGGC
>JAEWPQ010000322.1 GCA_023460575.1 Bacillota bacterium | reverse complement strand
ATCCTGGATGGAATACAGTCTGTACGAAATGGACAACAGTTCATAATCGGCCAGAATAAAGCTTCCAATGGCAACAGCCGCCAGGATATATCTGGATTTTCCATTTTTTACATACAGAATAACATTGGAAAATACAAGCAGAAGAATTCCGTTGTAATTGAAATTCAGTTCAATGATAATCGCAAAACATACAATAAAATCTGCAACAAGACTGGTTAAAATGACCTTGCTGTTATTGGGAAAGAGCCGGTCCCTGATCACCATGCTTAAGGTGAGAAAACCTAACAGCAGGGCGCAGAGCCATATTTTGGCATAAGGATACCAGACGATGGCCTGAATTTCATTTAAAAATTCTCTTGCACCGTATGTTCTGCGGATTTTTTCAATTGTACCGTATATAAAAATACTGATTCCCATTACGGATATGATGTTGAGGATGAGGATTCCAGTCTGTAGAATCCTGATCCTGCTGTTGGATTTATTCTCTTCCATCTCTCACCCTACTGCCAGCCATCGATTTCATAGTCAGCCAGATTGTCCTTAGTGATCAGGGTACTGGACAGACTGATATATGGGTCCACCGGTTCTCCGCTTAAATAACGGTAAGCGGTTTCTGCTGCGACTCTTCCTATGGATTTGGGGCTTTGGGCACTGGTTCCGGTCACATACCCCATATCCAGAATTGTCTTGAAGTCAGGAGATCCGTCTATGCCGTAAATAAGAACTCCTTCCTCCTTTCTTGCCTGCTGAAGTGCTGCCAAAGCTCCAAGCGCCGTGGGATCATTGCCTCCAAGAACCACATCAAACTTTCTATTCTGGTTTAAAAACTCCTCCATTACTTTGGAAGAAACCTCAATTTCACCTGCTGCCGCATGCCGGTATACCACCCGGTAACCGGGGTTGCCTGCAATGGCATCGGTAAACCCCTGTGCCCGGTAGGTGATTGACATCTGAATGGGATTATCCAGTATTACAATATCCGCAGATTTCTTACGCTTCATCATATCCAGGGCGCAGAGCTGGCCTGCCTGGTAGTTGTCGGTTTCAATCACGGATATTACCAGATCCCGGTCCTTTACCACGGTATCTACATTAATAACCGCCACACCTGCTTTCTTACAGGCAATTAACGCCGGACGGACCGCTTCCCAGTCCACCGGATTTAAGAAAAGCATACTGATACCTTCGTCAATGAGTTCTTCAATTTGTTCATTCTGTTTCATCTGATCCTGCAAAGGATCTCTTGTCAGAAGAATATCTCCATTGGCTTCCACCACTTCTTCAATCCCCTGTCCTAAAACGTTGAAATAGGGATTATTCCGTGTCATATAAGTGGCTCCGAATATGAGAGCCTCATGAGGAGGTGCTTCCTCCTTCCTCCTGTTGCAGCCGTATGCCGTCAAAGCTGCAATCAGTGCAATTGAGAGAAATACCCCCGCCTTTCTCTTCATGTTTTAACACCCCCGCGTTTTTTATTTATTATACCACAAAAAGCGTTTCTCTGTTAAGGAAACGCTCCCTGCCTGTGGATATTTTTTAACCTTTTTTCTTGTTCCTTAAGTAGTCCACAAATACTGCCAGAAGAATCACAACGCCTTTTACCACATACTGCCAGAATGAATTGACATTGAGAAGATTCAGTCCGTTGTTTAACACACCGATAATCAGACCGCCGATAATGGTGCCTCCGATTTTACCGGAACCGCCTGCCATGGAGGTTCCTCCAACTACTACCGCTGCAATGGCATCCATTTCGGCTCCGTCTCCTGCGGTAGGCTGCCCGGAATACATACGGGAAGCCAGGACAACGCCTGCAAGACCTGCCATAATTCCGGAATAGGTATGTACCAGTAATTTTACTCTTGCCGTGCTGATTCCGGAAAACCTGGCAGCCTGTGAATTTCCTCCCACTGCATAGATGTGGCGCCCCAGCTTTGTCTTATTCATAATAATCGCAGTAATGATTAACACAAACACCAGGATAATGACAGGGGTGGGAACGCCTCCGATGTAGCCGGCACCCAGAAACTGCCATTTCTTTGTAACGACTCTTACGGGAGAACCGCCGGTATAAACGTATGCCAGACCTTTTACCACATTCATGGTGGCAAGTGTGACGATAAACGGAGGAATGGTGGTTTTGGAAATTACCACACCGTTTGCCATTCCAACTGCCGTACCGATCAGAATACCGATTAAAATTGCTGCAAATATGGGAAGATTATAACGTGCCACGCAGCCCGCAGCCACACAGCCGGAAAGGGCAATGATGGAACCGACGGAAAGGTCAATTCCGCCTAAGATAATTACCATGGTCATTCCGCATGCAAGGAATAAGTTTGAAGAAATCTGTCTCAGTACATTAAATATATTTTTATGTGTCAGAAATACACCGCTGGTCTTTGGAAATATGGATAAGAAAATACACAGAATCAGCAGTGCACCGATAATTCCGATGTTATCTTTTAAATACTGTTTCATATTTTTTTGAATTCTAGTTGTCATCTGATCTCTCCCTCTTTCCTACTTGGCTGCCAGCTTCATAATCTGTTCCTGGGTAATGTTTTCGCTATGGTGGAAACAGCCGGTGGTTCTTCCGTCGCACATGACATATACCCGGTCGCTCATATTAAGAATTTCCGGCAGTTCAGAAGAAATCATAATGATTGACATCCCTTCCTTCACCAGCTCATTCATGGTTGCATAAATTTCTGATTTTGCCCCTACATCAACGCCTCTGGTAGGTTCATCAAGAATCAGGATGTCAGGGGAAGTGGCAAGCCATCTTCCGATCATAACCTTCTGCTGGTTTCCGCCGGATAAGTTACCGATCAGCTGTTCCTGGGATGGAGTCTTGGTATCCATCATTTTGATATATTTTCCGGTTATTTCTTCTTCTTTTTTCTGATTGACTAAAATTCCTCTGATAAAGGTTTTAAGCACTTCAATTGTAGAGTTAAAGCGGACGCTCTGCACCGGATAAAGGCCCTCCTGTTTCCGGTCCTCCGGCACCAGGGCAATTTTATATTTCATGGCATCCAGAGGGGATTTGATTTTTGCCGCTTTTCCGTTTACAAATATTTCCCCGGACATACATGGCGTCAGACCGAAAATACATTTCATGGTTTCACTTCTGCCTGCTCCAACTAAGCCTGCAAAGCCGATGATTTCTCCTTTGCGCAGTTCAAAACTTGCTCCTTTTACCATCTTCCCGTCTGCTATATTTTCACATTTTAATACAACATCACCGGGTTCTTTATAATCCCGGGTATAGTATTTTGTCAGTTCCCGTCCGACCATCATGGAGATCAGCTGGTCTCTTGATGTTTCCTTAACAACTTTTGTTCCTACGTATGTTCCATCTCTTAAAACGGTCACTCTGTCGCAGATCTGTTCCAGTTCATCCATTTTGTGGGAAATATAAATAATTCCCACCCCTTTTCTGATCAGCATCCGCATGGTCTGAAAAAGAAATTCCACCTCTTTATCTGATATGGAGGATGTTGGTTCATCCATGACCAGAATCTTTGATCGGTAGGAAATGGCTTTGACGATCTCCACCATCTGCTGCTGGGCAATGGTTAAGTCTTTGACAAAAGCTCCCGGAGAAATGCTCATTTGATAATCATCTAAGAGCTTCCCTGCTTCCCGTTCCATTGTCTCATGGTCAATGAAACCGCCTTTTCCAGGTTCCCGTCCCAGGAAAATATTTTCTGCCACGGTCATATGAGGGACCAGTACCAGTTCCTGATGGATGATGGAAATACCATTGGCATGAGAAGCATTTACTCCGTCAATGACCACTTTCTGTCCTTCAATGAAAATCTCTCCCTCTTCTGCAATATAAATTCCGCCTAATACCTTGATTAATGTGGACTTTCCAGCCCCGTTTTCGCCAAGAAGCGCGTGAACTTCTCCAGGGAACAGCTCAAAATCCACCCCCTGCAGCGCGTTGACACCAGGGAAGGATTTGTGGATATTTTTCATTTGAAGCAGAATTTTCTCACTCATATATTCACCTGCCTGTTCTTACACTGCGTTATTCATTTCTGAGGCTAGTCTGGTAAAAAAGGCACCGCCTCCCGGTGCATGCAACACGCTGTTCCGGGAGGTATGGTTCCTCTTATCTGTATTTACTGCCAGCCGTCTGTGCCAAAATCCTTTACATTCTCAGATGTAATCAGGAATGTTTCAACCGGATACCGGTCAGCGACTTCTTCCCCGTTTAAGTGTGAATACATGATATTGACTGCAGACTGTGCGATCTTAACCGGTGACTGTGCGCCGCTTCCTTCAATGAGGGAAGTGCCGGAGGCCATCTCTGCCTTGATATCCGGAGAACCGTCTACGCCATAGATTTTGCATTCTTTGATTCCTGCTGCATTTGCAGCTGCCAGTGCTCCTAAAGCTGTGGGATCATTGCCTCCGAATATGGCAACCACATCACCGTGAGCCTGAAGTAAATCTTCTGCAATTCCCATGGAAACCTCTAAATTTCCTTTTGCATCCTGCTGGGCAACGATGTTAAAGTTGTGATTTTTAATGGCATCCAAAAATCCGTTGGTTCTGTCAGTTACAGAATTCATGGTTGGAGAGTCAAGAACAATGATTTTCCCGCCATTTGGACATTTCTTAACTAAATCTTCCCCGCATACGAAACCTGCATTGTAGTTATCAGAACCGGTATAAGAGATCAGATAGGACATGTCAGCTACTTCCGTATCAAATCCTACCGTAGGAATCTTTGCTTCTTTTAACTGGTCAAGTGCCGGAAGGATTCCTTCTGCTTCGGCAGGATTCATAAACATGGCATCAATTTTCTGTGAAACCAGATCCTCAACCTGTGTAATCTGAAGTGTTACATCATTGGCAGGGTCCACAGAAACCAGTTCATCTCCCTGGGCTTCAATCATTTCCCGCATGGTCTTTTCAATCGTAACAAAGAATGGGTTTGTTCCGTCCATGCAGGTATATCCAAATTTATAATGCTTGCTTGGATCTTTCTTTTTTACATTTGCATCCGCCATGTTTACTGCAGATTCGGATTTTACTGCCGCCGTTGTTTCTGTTTTCGCTTCAGCTTTTGTCTCTGCTTTTGTTTCCTCAGCGGCTTTTGTTGTCTCCGGTGCCTTTGTTTCTGGTTCCCCATTGCTGCAGCCTGCCACAGACATTGCGGCAAGCGCTGCACACATCAGAATTGCGGCAAGCTTTTTTGTGCTTTTTTTCATGGTAAATCCTCCTTATACATTATATAATTGTGTTATATGCTGCATAAATATCATATCACGCCATTGATTTTAAAACATGTGCACAATGTAATTAGTTTTCCATTACATTTGTCATATTTAATTTGCTGTATTTGACCAAACAGGATTGTCCCGGCCTGAATTTTCATCACAATGCACAATCACTCTGCTTTGGGATATTCATTGCAAAGAAGGCGGTAAGGGGGTTCGTCTTCTTCGATTTGAGGAAAACGGCCGATTGGCTTAAAAAAACGGTTGTCTTCTTTATCGTCGTTGCACATGGAAACTTCACCAAGCAGTACTGGTCCGGTATGGGGCTCCACTTTAAAATCATGGTAGAGATGAGGATAGATGGTAATACTTTCTCCTGGCTGCAGCTTCACAACTGTCCCTGCAGGCACGTTATAACTTCTTCCATCACTGCTTACCGTCACATCCGAATCAGAAAAACTCCCGTCTGCAGTGGATTCATAAACACGGATCAGGACGTTTCCTCCCCCTCTGTTTATAATATCCTCCATCTTCTTCCAGTGAAAATGCATGGCAGCTGACTGACCTTCTTTTAAAAATAACAGCTTCTCTGCATAGGTTTTTGTATAATTTTTTTGATTTACATTTCCGTTTCGAAGAGTAATGAGAGAAAATCCGGTCCGGTCAAAATCTCCAAGTCCGAAATCTGTAATATCCCACCCAAGCATATTGTCACGGATTTCATCGTAATCATGTCCTTTTTTTCTCCATTCCTCCGGAGTAAAGCTGCATAACGGAGGAAGGAAAAATCCGCATGCCTCAGCCATATGTTCCATATCCTTTAAAGCTTTGTTGATTTCAGAACGTTTCATAGTTTTCAGCCCTCTTTCTGTTCTATACCAGAGAATACCTTAATTGTATGAAGCACGTCTTTTTTCATTGCTTCCACTCCCCACATTGTCACATCATGATAAAATACGATATCATCTGCTTTTGCGGCTTTTTCCTTTACAAACATGCCGCCGGCTTTTGCCAGATAGGTATAATAATTGATCTTTCGGACTCCCCGGTTAATGCACTGGCGGAAATCTTCGTCGCTGATTCCGGAACCTCCGTGCATGACAATGGGAAGATCCACTTTTTTCCGAATCCGGCTGATCCGCTCCAGGTCCAGATTGGGCTTTTTCAGATAAAGGCCGTGTACGGTACCAAAGGAACAGGCTAAGGCATCAATTCCTGTGGCTGCAGCAAAGGTTTCCGCCTGATCCGGATCTGTGTAACAGCTTTCGGAGGCTTCATTTCCTTCTCCTTCTCTTCCCATAGCTCCAATCTCTCCTTCAACAGAAGCACCATAGGCTCCTGCCAGTTCCACCGCAATTTTAGTGCCTGCCGCATTTTCCTCAAAAGGAAGGGCGGACCCATCGTACATAACTGAGGTAAATCCCATGTCTAAAGCCTGTTTTAATACCTTAAAATTATCCCCGTGATCTAAGTGGACAGCTACTGGAACAGCCGCATTTTCTGCCATCATAACCATGATGGGGCCAATTACCGACAGGGGAATAATTGTTTCATGAACTGGCGCAAACTGAAGAATGACAGGCTGCCCGGCTTCTTCTGCAGCACCCAGTACTGCCTGAATTCCTTCCAGGGAAGTGATATTAAAAGCACCTGCGGCGATTTTTCTGGCCTCTGCCAGTTTGAGAATTGATTTCATTGTGATCAGCATATGTAATTCCTCCTTCTGTTTATGGCAGGATCCGCTTTTGCTCTTCCCACCCATTTTTTATTTTTTCTTCTAACTTTTCAAATGGCAGCAGGCCGCTTACTGTATCATAGGCAGTCACACAGGAGGCGCCTGTTGCAGCAGCAAGCTTTACACATTCTTCAGGGCTGCGTTCTTCCAGCATAGCCTTAATAAACGCAGCGATACTGGTATCTCCGGCTCCGGTGGCAGACAGAATGCGGTCGGGGAGGAAGCTGTTCTGGAAGTAAGAAATCTCTCCCCATTCCTTTAAGAAGTCCGGTCCATTTACAAACGCCGGTTTTGAAGCAGTTTTTAAATACATCCCGGCTGCTCCGCATTTTAAAAGCACAGCTTTTGCCCCCAGCTGCAGAGCGTGATTTGCAATGGTTTCCACGTCTCTCTTTAAAGAGAGAACCGAGGTAATATCATCACCATCTGCTATCTCCTGCCATTTCTCATAGAGGGGACGGTCCAGTAAAAACCCCAGTTCTTCGATACTTGGAACAAAAAAATCCACATAGGGAAGCACAGAGCCAAGAATCCGGTCCCAGCGGCAGTTTGCTGCTTCACAGTCCGGATCCACTGCCGCCAGATCCAGAGAAGTGGTAAGTCCAAGCTCTTTGATGCGGCAGAAAAGTTCTTTTAATTCCATTCCGTCATTCTGATAAAACCGCTTCATCAGTGTCGGATAACCGAAATGAAAATGGACAGCTTTTTCTGCTTTTATCAAATTCACATGCTCAAAGCCAAAGGTGTTATTACATCCGGGATTATGGAGAAATAAGCGGTCGACACCTTTCGGCGCCAGGACAATTGTGTAGGAGGTGTCTTCTCCCGGCAAAACAGTGATACAGTCTTCACAACCTCTTTCCTGTATCTTTCCTTTCAGTATCCGTCCGAAATCATCATCTCCTGTGTTTGCCATTAAAAGAACATCTGCACCCAGCGCATGTAACCCCAGCCCCGTGTTAAAAACTGCTCCGCCTCCGCATACGTTGGCCTTACCTGTTTCCAGAAGTTTTCCGGGCTGGAAGGATTTAAGAATTTTCTTTCCGTCACTGCTATTAAAAACCGGTGTAATATCCAGGGAAATGTGTCCGGCAACAATTATTTTTCTATTTCCCTTCTCATCTGGCATATTAATTCCCCCTCTCTGCCTTCATCATAGCAATCGTGTGAGGAAAGTCAATAATATTTATGCA
>JAEWPQ010000321.1 GCA_023460575.1 Bacillota bacterium | reverse complement strand
AGTAACCCTGCATCATGGTTAACTCATAGAGATCTGTTAATAAAGTTAAATTGCGCTGGCTCATAGTTTTTCTCCTTTTTACAAATCCTTTTCGCACATTATACCATATGTTTACAAAAAAACAATTGCATTGACAAAAAAATAACAATATCGACAAAATAAAAATAAACAATTAAAATGTTTAAATAAAATCAATTATCTGAATAAACATATACAATTTTACAATTGAAAAATAAATAATGAAAAAAATATAAAATAACTTGCAAAACGGGGCGCTATGTTTTATAATAATATCATCTACAAAAGATATACAGTTACACCTGATTTTAAAAAAATAATTCATAAGACAGAGCCAAAGGAGGTCGATTCCACCAAAAACAGTTGTATCGCCTGTTGACTGACAAAGTGCTCAGGCAAAAGATAAGACGTTTCCCCACAGATTGATCGGGCCATACGTTTCCAGCAGATTCTGACATGGAACAAGGCAGAGCGATCCGGCAATTCATTGATGTGCCTATGCTTGGTCAGGACTATATTAAGAATTATTCGCTGGTACTTTCCAGTGATTTAAACCCAATGATTCCATGACAGCATAGAAGAATGAAAATAAGATGCAGAATAATTGATATTGCATAAGGGATCGGCAAGGGAAGCGAAAACAATTTCATATAGAGAATCATCCAGAGAAGCATCAACAAAATCTAAAGAGAGGTTTAAAGTAACGAATGGATGAAAACGTGTAGAGCGGGTATCGAATTGAGGAATAAATTCGGTACCCGCTCTGTTTTTGTTTTTATAAAAGTTACGATTGAAAGGTGAATGTGCAAATATTAGTACTCAGTGTGTACAATTTTGGCAGTTGGGTTGTAATGTACATGAAAAGGATATAGAATGAAACCGTTTTTAGTTCATAATACAAAAAATCAAAAGAGGAGGTTATGAATGCTTTTAATCGCCATTTGTGATGATAATATAAAAGATTCTGCCAGAATTGCGAAATTTGTTAAAAGTTATATGAAATCCGGATCTATTCCATTTCAGATAATAATTTTTAAGTCAGGAGAAGAGTTAATTGGTTTTAAGGGAAAATTTGATTTGATATTTCTTGATATTGCGTTAACCGGAATCAATGGCATTCAGGTTGGTAAGATGATATGGGAAATGAACAGGAATGTTAAAGTCATCTATACGACCAGTTATAAACAATTTTGCAGACAAGCCGTCAATTATGTCCATGCATTTGCTTTTTTGGAAAAACCTGTTACAAAAAACAATGTAGAACGCCAGCTTCAGGAAATTATACAATATATTCAGGAAGAACATGGCAAAATAGAGGTAGTAAATTTTGAGATTTTAGAAGTCACAGAAGCAGGAGAATTGGAAAGCAGAATAAAAAATTTTGATGTAAATGATATCTTTTACTTCGAATATATTAATAGAAAAATAAAAATAAAACTTGAAAATGAAGAATATTTTTTTATAGATAAAATGAAAAATTTAACAGAAAGGATGCAAAAGTACAATTTTGAAGCCTGTCATCAAAGCATACTGGTGAATTTAAGACATATAAAAAATATAAAAGGTTACGAAATACTGTTAAATAATAATGATAAACTTCCTGTTTCCCAGAAAAAATCAGCTGATTTCAGGAAAAAACTGAATAAATTCATACAAAGTAATCTATAGGAGAAAAAATGGAAAATTATATGATTCTTACATTCGGAACATTCATTTCCTGTATGATTAATATCATTATTCTATTTCAGTTTATAGAAGAAAGAAATGAACCGAAATTTAATAACCGCTTTATTTACAAGTTACTCAAAACAGCCTCATTTCTTATGGTTATAGCGGTAAATGGATTGGGGCAGCCAGTTCTTAATATAGTGTTCTGGATTATACTGTTTAGTTTTATTAATAATATTTTATACCGAAATAACAATAAAAAATTACTATACCGGATCTTTGAGGTACCGGTTTTGATCTTAATATTATCTGTCTGCGAAACTGTGGGCGTGGAAATGCTGGTTTACATACTTCTGAAATTTCAGATTCACAACATTCAGCCAATTATGATCAAAAGTATTGAAATAACTTTTTCAAAGTTAGTAGTCCTTATTTTTTATTATCTGGTCATCACCAGACTCTGGCGGGAGGATTTTACCGTAAAGTATACAATTACCCAATGCCTGATTCAAATAATAATTATACTGTTCAGTATGGCCAATTTAGCTGTAATTATTGTGGTAATTCCGAAAATAACAAGTAAAACAGAACATATACTGATACTCATTAATATAGGCTGTATCCTATTTGCAGATTTGTATTTTTTATATCTGGCAAGATTTGTAGAGGAGAACAACCAGCTGAAAGTAAAATTAAAATTGTTGGAGCAGCAGTCTTTGCTGCAGTATGAATTTTATGAGGAGCAGAAAGAAAAGTATAATGAGTCTATTAAAATACTGCATGATGTGGATAAGCATCTGAATATGATCGAGGTAATGTACCAGGCAAGTGAACATAAAACAGCTCTAACTTATGCTCAGGAAATAGGAAAAATGCTGATTCCGCTCTCCCTGGAGGATTATACCAATAATCCTATCTTAAATGTGATATTAAATGATAAGAAGAGAATTGCCATCTACCATAAAATACAATTCAATCTGGAAATAGGTATTGTGGACCTTTCTTTTATGGAACCAATTGAAGTGACAACAATATTTGGAAATCTGCTGGACAACGCCATTGATGCATGTGATATGGTATCCGGGGACAGATTTATTAAGATGAAACTTGATAAATATCATGATTTTACGGTTATAAATATAACGAACAGCACTGCTCCCATAGAAAAGTGGCATCATGGCAAGCCGGTATCAAAGAAAGGGAAAAATCATGGAATTGGTCTTTTGAATGTGGAAAATGTAATTAAAAAGTATAATGGAAGTATGATATTGGAGGAGGAAAAAAGGATATTTTCCTGTAAAATAATTTTCAATTAAAATGTATCATCTGCTGAAAAGAAAGCACGCTGAATGGTTTATAAAACCATTTTGGAGTGCTTTCTTTTCACGTTTCATTATTGAAACACTTAAAAATTTGTAGATTATACATAAAAACTGTAAGTTGTGCGACTTTTGTTGAAAATCAGAATAAGAAGTAGGAGAATGTGGCTGTAAACAAGAAATGAGAACAGAAAGGAGCAAATATATGAAAAAAATAGCTTTAGTAAGTCCCGTAAGAACTGCTGTCGGTTCCTTTAACGGTACTCTTTCAACCTTAAGTGCTTCACAATTGGGAACAGCCGTCACTCAGTCCTGTCTTAATCAAAGTAAATTAGACGGCTCTCTTATTGATGCAGTGTATCTGGGAAATGTGCTTCAGGCGGGAATTGGACAAAACCCTGCAAGACAGGCTGCATTAAACGCGGGAATTCCGGTTGAGATACCTGCATCTACCGTGAACACAGTCTGCGGCTCCGGGCTTCATACGGTTGCACTGGCTTACGATTCTATTCTGGCGGAGCAAAACAGCATCATTTTAGCCGGAGGAATGGAGAGTATGTCCAATGCACCTTATCTTCTGATGAAAGCAAGAAACGGATATAGAATGGGAAATGGAGAGTTGGTAGACAGCCTGGTTACAGATGCTCTCACATGTTCCATAAATCAATATCATATGGGAATTACGGCAGAAAATATAGCAGAGAAATACAAAGTTACCAGGAAAGAGCAGGATGACTTTTCCTATAACAGCCATATGAAGGCAGCAGAAGCCAAAAAAGCAAAGATCTTTGATAACCAGATTGTTCCGGTAACGGTCAAAAAGAAGAAGGAAGAAATCTGCTTCTCAGAAGATGAACACATCAAAGCAGATACCACATTGGAAAAGCTTTCCGGGTTAAGAACAGTATTTAAAACAGACGGAACAGTCACTGCCGGAAATGCTTCCCCAATTAGTGATGGTGCAGCAGCTATGCTTGTAGCATCAGAAGAGAAATGCAGAGAGTATGATTTAAAACCAATGGCCTATATCAAAGGTTATTCGCTGGTGGGGGTTGATCCTGCTTATATGGGGATGGGACCTGTGAAGGCAGTTTCCACACTTTTGGAAAAACAGGGTTTAACCATTCATGATATAGATTTACTGGAGTTAAATGAAGCATTTGCGGCACAGTCGGTGGCAGTAACAAAGGAGCTTGGTGTTGACAAATCAAAGGTGAATGTAAACGGCGGGGCAATTGCCATCGGACATCCTCTTGGAGCAAGCGGCGCCCGGATACTGGTTACCCTGGTCCATGAGATGGTGCGCAGATCCTCCCATTTTGGTGTGGCATCGTTATGCATCGGCGGAGGTATGGGAATTGCCATGCTGGTTGAAAATGCTTACTTATAAATAAATTTTACATAGAAAGGAAGATGTTGATGAAATCAGAAACGATTATTTCCCTGCAGTCCATGCCTGCAGCGAGCGCCAGTTATGGACGCCCTCCGTGCCGTTTTATAAACAGGGAATATTTTACAGTCAGCTATAAATCAGACCCGGATCTGATTAAAGAGGCGGTGCCGGAACCGTTAGAACCGGATGGAAGCAATCTTGTTTTATACGAATGGATCCGGATGCCTGATTCCTCAGGTCTGGGATCCTATGAAGAAAGCGGGATTGTAATTCCCTGTACATTCCGTGGAGAAGCCTGTAATTTTACTGCACAAATGTATTTAAATAACGGTCCTGCCATTCTTGCAGGACGTGAAATCTGGGGATTTCCAAAAAAATGGGGTCAGCCCCATCTAAGAGTTGAAGATACCGAGACATTAACCGGCACCTTAATTTATAATAACATCCTTGTGGCAATGGGAACCATGCCTTTTAAATACAATTTCCTTGATAAAAATGCAGTTGCGCAGAATCTGGGAAAAATGCAGGTTAATTTAAAACTGATTCCGGATGCGGACGGCAGTCCAAAGGTTGCTCAGCTGGTGGCTTACAATCTGGAGGACATTCTGGTAAAGGAGGCATGGTCCGGACCTGCAAGACTTCATCTGGTTTCCCATGTCAATGCACCTGTGGCAGATTTACCCGTTAGAGCCTGCATGGGCGGAACACATATAATTTCAGATCTGACATTACCGTATGGACGGGTTATCCATGATTACCTGAGTGAATAAAAAGGAGGCTATCATAAATGAGCAAATTAATATCAGCCGGGGAAGCGGTGAAAAAAGTCAAAGATGGGGATACGATTATGATCGGGGGATTTCTTGCAGGAGGGCACCCTGAAAAACTGGTAAATGCACTTTTAAATAACAATACGGCCAGTGACCTTGCCATTATATCCAATGATACGGGAACAAAGGAGCTTTCCATCTATCAACTGATAAAGAGCGGTAGAGTAAAGCGGATTTTTGCCTCCTACATTGGTTCCAATCCGGAGACCGGAAGACTTCTCATGACTGGAGAAGCAAAGGTCCAGCTGTTTCCTCAAGGTACTCTTGCTGAAAAAATACGTGCAGGCGGCGCCGGTCTGGGAGGAGTATTAACACCGGTTGGCTTAGGTACAGTTGTAGAAGAAGGAAAGAGAAAAATAGAGATCGGCGAGAAAAATTATCTCCTTGAAATGCCGCTTAAGGCAAATGTGGCATTTATTAAAGCCCAAAAAGCGGATGAAACAGGAAATTTGATTATTAACGGCTCCTCCCGCAACTTTAATGTTGTAATGTCTACCGCTGCGGATTATGTCGTGGCAGAGGTGGATGAATACGTAAAGGCCGGGGAGATTGATCCCAATGATGTGACGGTTCCCGGAATTTTTATAGATAAAATTGTAAAGGTGGGCCAGTAAATATGAATAAAAGAGAATCCATTGTTAGAAGAATTGCGAAGGAACTAAAAGATGGGGATGTTGTAAATCTTGGAGTTGGGATGCCTACTATGGTGGCAAACTATATTCCGGATGATATACATATTATGCTGCAGGCGGAAAATGGAATTCTGGGAGTGGGACCAAATGCAGATCAGAAGGAAGAAACCCTTGACTGCATTGATGCAGGAGGTAACTACGTCACGACCGTAAAGGGTGCAAGCTATTTTGACAGCTCGTTTTCATTTTGCATTATCCGTGGAGGGCACGTAGATGTTACCGTTTTGGGGGCACTGGAGGTTGATGAGAAAGGTGACGTGGCTAACTGGATGATTCCGGGCAAAAAAGTACCTGGAATGGGAGGAGCCATGGACCTGGTGGTTGGAGCAAAAAAGGTAATTTTAGCCATGGAACATGTAAACAAAGACGGGGCTCCGAAAATATTGAAAAAATGTAAGCTGCCTCTGACTGCAGTGAATGTGGTGAAGACCATTGTCACGGATATGGCTGTGATCGATGTGGTTCCGGACAAGGGGCTGCTGTTAAAGGAAATCGCCCCGGGTCTGACAGTAGAAGATGTCCAGAATGCAACAGAAGCCCATCTTAACGTATCCCCGGATTTAAAGGTGATTCATGTATAAAATCCTGTAACGGTCTTAATAACCGTATAATACAGAAAAACCGTTCATATAGTAATAAAAATAAAAGAATAGAAAGAAGGCATTCCTATGAGATCCGAATTGAAAAAATTATCACTTAAAATTGCATCAAAGGCCATTTTAAATTCCGCAAAAACAGAGGTTAACAGTTCCTGCTTTTTTATCGGTTACCAGCCTGAATTACCGGACAACGCGAAAAAGTTAAGAAAATTCTAGGATGAAAATCCAGATGATAAGATGGGAAGAAACATTCGTAGAAAAACTGGTATCCAATGAAATGATCAACGCGAAAGAGGCAGATTTATATAAGTTCGGAATAGAGTGTCTGGCTTTAAAAATAGTCCACTGTATTTCCTATTTATGCATTGCCGCCTGCTTTAAAATGGTGCCGGAATTAATTGTTATTGGCTGTACCCTTATACCGCTCAGAAGAAGTGCTGGCGGTTATCATGCGAAGACTAAAATGGGATGTTACATATTTTCCTGTTGCTATATAGCCATAATTCTTTTTGTATCAAAAGCTGAAATCGACCAGGTCCTCTTGTGGGGAGCACTCGCCTTATCTGATGCGGTCATATTTTTTAAGAGTCCCGTAGATAATGAAAATAAAAGACTGGACCGGGAAGAAGTGGTACATTTCAGAAGAAAAGCAAGATATTTGCTGATTCTGGCCAATGCAGGCTGCCTGGCACTGACTGCGGTGCATTTCTATTACATGGGAAATCTGATCAGATACGGGGTCCTGGCAGCGGCATTTTTACTGGTACTTTCATAATGCAGGAAGGGGCCGTTGCAAAATAAGTGATTCTTCTCACTTATGGAGCAATGGCTCTTTTAAATATAGAAGGAACGTTGATTAAAAGGAATCTGCTGCAGCGGAATACAAAAATAACCTTGACATTTCTTTTTTTGATCCCTATAATTAGTAGACATATAAGGTGTTAACCTCCTTATAATAAGAAGAAAGACTTTGATGGAGACAGTAGAACCGTGTGAAATCTACAGAGAGCCGGGGAGGGTGGAAACCTGGTGAGAGTATTATGGATTCGAACATCACTCCGGAGTTTCCGGCTGAATGCATTTAGTAGGTCAGGACGTAATTTCTGCGTTAAAGAACAGCATATGATAGTATGCGGTATTAGGTGGTATAACGAAGAATGAGTGCAGCCTTCGTCCTGATTACAGGATGGGGGTTTTTTTGATTAAAATTTTAAATGGAGGTTATAATGATGTACAGAAAAGTCCCTACAGATTTAAATTTTGTGGAGAGAGAAAAGGAAATTGAAAAGTTTTGGGAAGAACATGATGTGTTCCAGAAGAGCATGGATAACCGGAAGGAAGCTAAAACCTATACCTTCTATGACGGACCGCCTACCGCCAACGGAAAGCCTCACATCGGTCATGTTTTAACCCGCGTTATTAAGGATATGATTCCCAGATACCGGACTATGAAAGGTTACGATGTTCCCCGTAAAGCAGGCTGGGATACCCACGGACTGCCGGTAGAACTGGAAGTTGAAAAGAAGCTGGGACTTGACGGCAAGGAGCAGATAGAGGAATATGGTCTGGAACCGTTTATCAAATACTGTAAGGAAAGTGTCTGGCAGTACAAAGGCATGTGGGAAGATTTTTCAAAGACAGTCGGCTTCTGGGCAGACATGGACGATCCCTATGTTACGTATGATAACAATTTTATTGAATCCGAATGGTGGGCATTAAAGCAGATCTGGGAGAAAGGGCTTTTATACAAAGGCTTTAAAATCGTACCCTATTGTCCACGCTGCGGAACTCCTTTATCCAGCCACGAGGTTGCGCAGGGATATAAAGATGTAAAAGAACGTTCCGCAATTGTAAGATTTAAAGTGAAAAATGAAGACGCCTATATTCTTGCATGGACCACAACACCGTGGACGCTTCCTTCCAACGTAGGACTTTGTGTAAATCCGTCGGAAACCTATGTTAAGGTACAAAGTGGTGTTTATACCTATTATATGGCAGAGGCTCTCTGTGAGAAGGTACTGGGAGAAGAATTTAAGGTTTTAGAGAAGTTTGTGGGTAAAGATCTGGAATTTAAGGAATATGAGCCACTCTTTGATTTTGTAAAACCAAACAAGAAGGCGTTCTATGTTACCTGCGACAATTACGTAACCTTAACAGACGGTACCGGTGTCGTTCATATTGCCCCTGCTTTCGGTGAAGATGACTCCAAGGTTGGAAGAAAATATGATCTTCCTTTCGTTCAGCTGGTAAACGGAGCAGGAGAGATGACAGAAGAAACCAAATGGGCAGGTACATTCTGCAAGAAAGCGGATCCGCTGATTTTAACAGATTTGGAAGAAAGAGGACTGCTGTTTGCAGCTCCTGTATTTGAACACAGCTATCCTCACTGCTGGAGATGTGATACTCCTCTCATCTACTATGCAAGAGAATCCTGGTTTATCAAGATGACGGATGTAAAAGACGATTTAATCCGTAACAACAATACCATTAACTGGATCCCTGAGAGCATTGGAAAAGGCCGTTTCGGCGACTGGCTGGAGAATGTTCAGGACTGGGGTGTCAGCAGAAACCGTTACTGGGGAACTCCTTTAAATGTATGGGAGTGTGAGTGCGGTCATCAGCATTCCATCGGCAGCATCGAAGAATTAAAGAGTATGTCCGATAACTGCCCGGAGGAGATTGAGCTTCACCGTCCATATATCGACGCAGTTACCATTGCCTGTCCAAAGTGCGGCAAACAGATGAAGCGCGTGCCGGAGGTTATTGACTGCTGGTTCGACTCCGGATCCATGCCATTTGCACAGCATCACTATCCATTCGAAAACAAGGATTTATTTGAGAAACAGTTCCCTGCGGACTTTATCTCAGAAGCGGTGGATCAGACAAGAGGATGGTTTTACTCCCTGCTTGCCATCTCAACATTGATTTTCAATCAGGCACCTTATAAGAATGTTATTGTACTTGGCCATGTGCAGGATGAAAACGGACAGAAGATGAGTAAATCCAAGGGCAATGCGGTAGATCCGTTTGAAGCACTTAAGACATACGGAGCCGATGCCATCCGCTGGTATTTCTATGTAAACAGCGCTCCCTGGCTTCCTAACCGGTTCCATGGAAAAGCGGTCTTGGAAGGACAGCGTAAATTCATGGGAACTTTGTGGAATACTTATGCATTCTTTGTTCTCTACGGGAATATTGATGAATTTGACCCCACAAAATACGAACTGGATTATGAGAAGCTTCCGGTTATGGATAAATGGCTGTTATCCAAGTTAAATACGTTAATAAAACAGGTAGATTCATACCTGGGCAATTATCAGATTCCGGAATCAGCAAGAGCGCTGCAGGAATTTGTAGATGATATGAGTAACTGGTATGTGCGCAGAAGCAGAGAGCGTTTCTGGGCCAAAGGTATGGAGCAGGATAAGATCAACGCCTATATGACACTTTATACTGCCCTTGTGGATGTGAGCAAGATTGCCGCTCCTCTTATTCCGTTTATGACAGAACAGATTTATCAGAATCTGGTCTGCAGTGTGGATTCCTCTGCACCGGAAAGCATTCATCTGTGCGACTATCCGGTGGCCAAAGAAAACTTCATTGACAAACAGTTAGAAGAAGATATGGATGAAGTTTTAAAAATCGTAGTCATGGGCCGTGCAGCCAGAAATACTGCAAATATCAAGAACCGCCAGCCAATCGGACAGATGTTTGTAAAAGCACCTCATGCGCTTCCTGTCTTCTATCAGGAAATCATTGAAGAAGAGCTGAATGTGAAAAAGGTGGTATTTAAAGATGATGTAAGAGACTTCACTTCCTACAGCTTTAAACCTCAGTTAAAGACCGTTGGTCCGAAGTACGGAAAGCAGTTAGGCAGCATCAAAAATGCCCTGGCAGAAATAAACGGCAATGAGGCCATGGATATCCTGAATGAAAAAGGTGCTCTTACCTTTGATTTTGACGGAACAGAAGTGGTGCTTACCAAAGAAGACTTACTCATTGACACAGCGCAGACAGAAGGATATGTATCAGAGGGAGACAACAGCATTACCGTTGTTCTGGATACCAATTTAACTCCGGAGCTTTTAGCAGAAGGATTTGTCCGCGAGCTGATCAGTAAGATCCAGACCATGCGTAAAGAAGCCGGTTTTGAGGTCGTTGACCATATCATCGTATACAGCAAAGACAATGAGAAAATCGAGAGTATTTTAAAGGCTCATGAAAATGACGTTAAGAACGAGGTCCTTGCAGACGATATCATATTAAACAAAGCGGCCGGCTATGTGAAGGAATGGAATATTAACGGCGAGAATGTAACCTTAGGCGTGGAGAAGATCCAGTAAACAGTCAGGAGGTCTTGTGGAATGAGTATGGGATTTGATAAGGAAACCTTTAAAAAGAGTGTCTTGTTTAATATGAAGAACGTGTTTCGTAAAACAGTAGATGAGGCAACGAAAGAGCAGATGTACCAGGCAGTCGCCTATGCAGTAAAGGATGTCATCATCGATGAATGGATCGCAACCCACAAAGAGTACGAGAAGCAGGACGTGAAAACCCTGTATTATTTATCCATGGAGTTTTTAATGGGCCGTGCTCTGGGCAACAACATCATAAGTTTCATGGCACAGCCGGATGTAAAGGAAGTGTTAGAGGAACTTGGGTTTGACTTAAATGCAATTGAAGACCAGGAGCCGGATCCGGCTCTTGGAAACGGAGGGCTTGGCCGCCTTGCGGCATGCTTTCTTGATTCACTGGCGACACTGGGATATCCGGCTTATGGCTGCGGAATCCGATATCGTTACGGTATGTTCAAACAGAAGATCGAGAATGGTTACCAGGTTGAGATTCCTGATGACTGGCTGAAAAACGGATATCCCTTTGAAATCCGCAGGGCGGAGTATGCCACTGAGGTTAAGTTCGGGGGATATGTAAAGGTGGTTCGTGACAATGGAAAGGAACGTTTTGTACAGGAGGGATATCAGTCCGTCCTTGCAGTTCCTTACGACATGCCCATTATAGGTTATGGAAATAATGTGGTAAATACTCTGCGCATCTGGGATGCGCAGGCCATTAATACCTTCAGCCTGGATTCCTTTGATAAAGGGGACTATCAAAAAGCAGTAGAACAGGAGAACCTGGCAAAAACCATTGTTGAAGTCCTTTATCCCAATGACAATCATTATGCAGGCAAGGAGCTGCGATTAAAGCAGCAGTACTTCTTTATTTCTGCCAGTGTGCAGAGAGCAGTCTTAAAGTATATGGAAAACCACGATGACATTCACAAATTCTATGAGAAAAACGTATTTCAGTTAAACGATACCCACCCGACGGTGGCTGTTCCGGAACTGATGCGGATTCTTCTTGATGAGTATGAGTTAAGCTGGGATGAAGCCTGGGAGATTACCACGAAAACCTGCGCCTATACCAACCACACCATTATGTCAGAAGCTCTGGAAAAATGGCCTATCGAACTGTTTTCCAGACTCCTTCCAAGAATCTATCAGATCGTGGAAGAGATCAACCGCCGTTTTCAGCAAAAGATCGGTGAGATGTATCCGGGAAATCAGGATAAGGTGCGCAAAATGGCCATTGTTTATGACGGTCAGGTACGGATGGCCAATCTTGCCATTGTGGGTGGCTTTTCTGTCAACGGTGTAGCAAGACTTCATACGGAGATCTTAAAGAATCAGGAACTGAAGGATTTCTATGAGATGATGCCGGAGAAATTCAATAACAAGACCAACGGTATCACCCAGAGGCGTTTTCTCTTACATGGGAATCCTCTTTTGTCAGAGTGGGTGACGAAGAAAATAGGAAATGAATGGATTACCAATCTGCCTCATATTCACCGCCTGGCTGTTTACGCAGATGATCCCAAATGCCAGCAGGAGTTTATGGATATCAAATACCAGAACAAGGTCCGGCTGGCGAAATATATTAAGGAACATAATGGCATAGAGGTGGACCCCAGATCCATATTTGATGTACAGGTAAAGCGTCTTCACGAGTATAAACGCCAGCTGATGAATATTCTTCATGTGATGTATCTGTATAATCAGCTGAAGGATAATCCTAATTTAGATATGGTGCCCAGGACATTTATCTTCGGAGCCAAGGCTGCTGCCGGATACCGCCGTGCAAAGCTTACCATCAAGCTGATCAATTCCGTGGCAGAGGTGATCAACCGCGACAGAAGCATCGGCGGAAAAATAAAGGTTGTATTTATTGAAGACTACAAAGTGTCCAATGCAGAAATCATCTTTGCTGCGGCTGATGTCAGTGAGCAGATATCCACAGCCAGCAAGGAGGCTTCCGGAACCGGCAACATGAAATTCATGTTAAACGGTGCTTTGACTCTTGGAACCATGGATGGCGCAAATGTGGAGATCGTTGAGGAGGTGGGAGCGGAGAATGCATTTATTTTCGGCATGACTTCCGATGAGGTAATCCGTTATGAGCGGGAAGGCGGATATGATCCCATGGAGATTTTCAATGATAATTATGAAATCCGCAGAGTTTTGATGCAGCTGATCAACGGTTATTATTCGCCTCAGGATCCGGAACTGTTCCGCGATATCTATAATTCCCTGCTTAATACCATGAGCAGTGACCGGGCCGATACGTATTTTATCTTAAAGGACTTTCCTTCTTACGGGGAAGCCCAGAAGCGGATCGATCAGGCATACAGGGATGAGTCCTGGTGGGCAAAAGCGGCCATTTTAAATGTAGCAAATAGTGGTAAATTTACCTCAGACCGTAACATACTTGAATATGTGAGGGATATCTGGCATTTAGAAAAGGTAAAAGTAGAACTATAGAATAGATGAAGGTTACAGGAAAAGCGTTCCGGAAGTGATTCCGGGGCGCTTTTTCGCATATATTGAACAAAGATATGAGACAAGAAGAAAGGCGGCGGGAACATGGGAAAGAAGATATTAATGGCATGCATACTGGCTTTTTTATTTCCATATATTATTACTCTGGCGTGGACAGGGAAAGTGGAGGAGAAAAAAGAAATGCCCATTACGCCCAGCGGAAAACGTGTGATACTGGACAGAAAGGGCGGGGAGTCTGCCATGGATGTTGAGGAGTATCTTCCTGGTGTGGTAGCAAAGCAGATACCGGCTGATTATGGAAAAGAAGCGCTCCGGGCCCAGGCAATGATAGCGAGGACCTACATTTACGGAAAAATGAATGGTCAGAAGGAAGTGAAGGAATCTGATCTTCATATGGATTATTTAGAACAGAAGCAGATGGAAAAGATGTGGGGAAGCGAAGCCTTTGTCACCAGCTATCAGGCGGTGGAGGAGGCGGTGCGTTCTACCGCGGGTACTGTAATCACCTGTAACGGAAACTTAATTGAGCCATTGTTTCACCGTGCCAGCGATGGAATGACAAGGGCAGGAGATGAAAATCATCCATACTTACAGCCGGTGGAAAGCAAAAAAGATGTGGAAGCGGAGGGATTTTTAACAATTGTCCAGTTCAGCAAAGAAGATTTTGCAGATAAAATCAATCAGATTTCAGGAGATGGTTCTGTTAAGGCAGATCAGATTCCTCAAAGCATTCAAATCGCTCAAAGAGATAATTCCGGGTACGTGGTACAAATTCAGATCGGCACCCGCACGTTCACCGGAGATGAAGTTCAGTATGCTCTTTCATTGCCGTCTCCTTCCTATGAATTTGAGGATTATGAAGGCGGAGTAAGAGCTGTCTGCCGGGGAATCGGACATGGATACGGCTTCAGCCAGTATGGGGCAAAATGCAAAAGTGAAGAAGGATGGACGGCTGAAAAAATTCTTGCTTATTTTTATAAAAATATTGTTTTGAAATCTGAATAACTCTTTCACTCTTGGTAAGAATATTATCGAGGTGATAAACGTGAAGGAAAAAATAAGTCAATTGTTCAAGGATAAAGTATTCCTTGTCCTGTTGGTTCTAGGCCTGCTGACTATAGTAGCTGCAGCAGGAGTCATTACCGTTCAAAGAGGAAATGGTGGAGGAGAAAGCCCTTATCTGAAAGTACCGGATCAGAGCGATATGATTGTTGAAGAATCAGTCCCCCAGGATACACAGGTAGCTGTTGCAGGAGATTCCAATGCAGCAAAAGATGTAGAAGATGAAATGCAGGCTGTTGATTCAGCCAAAGCCACAGCAGAAAAGGAAACACAGGCAGCGAAAGCCGCAGCAGACAAAAATGCCGCCAAATCACTGGTACTTAATTTTAACGACTCCACCAGAATGACCTGGCCGGTACGAGGAAATGTTATTTTAGACTACAGCATGGATACAACCATCTACTTCCCAACCCTGGATCAGTACAAATGCAATCCGGGC
Organism: Bacillota bacterium; assembly: GCA_023460575.1. Classification (GTDB taxonomy): domain Bacteria; phylum Bacillota; class Clostridia; order Lachnospirales; family Lachnospiraceae; genus Lacrimispora. The sequence continues at coordinate 3,823 of JAEWPQ010000321.1, read as the reverse complement.
GTGGTAATTCAGGGAGATGTGAGCACTCCGGTAGTCGCACCTGCCAATGCAAAAGTGCAGGAAATCGGTTCCAATGAAGAAATTGGCAACTACGTTGTTTTGAACATGGGCAACAAGTATACGGCTGTCTGCGGTCAGTTAAAAGAACTGAAAGTAACAGCCAATGAATATGTGAAAGAAGGCCAGGTACTGGGTTATATTGCAGAACCCACAAAGTATTATTCCGTAGAAGGAGCCAACATATTCTTAGAATTGACCCACGAAGATAAAGCCATTGATCCTCTTGACTATATGCAATGATCATACTCATGAAATATTAGGAAAAAGTTATAAAAAAATAATAATTTGTTCATACGTCATTAAGAGTCATCTGCTATACTAAGTCCGTACATCAAACGGGGAGTGTGGCTATGAACATATTGTTTTTTTTAACACCTAAGAATGAAGTGGCTTATATTTACGAAGATGATTCTCTGCGTCAGGCGCTGGAGAAGATGGAGTATCACAAATACTCAGCCATACCTGTAATTAACAGGAACGGCAAATATGTTGGAACCATAACCGAAGGGGACATGCTCTGGGGAATAAAGAATAAATTCAACTTAAGTCTGAAGGAAGCGGAGAATGTGACGGTAGCCGCTATTGACAGAAGATCGGATAACCGCCCCGTTTTTGCAGACTCCACGATGGAAGACCTGGTTGATATGGCTTTGAACCAGAATTTTGTACCGGTGGTGGATGATCAGAAGAATTTTATTGGGTTAGTAACCCGTAAGGATATCATACGCTACTTTTACAAGAAGTCCCAGGAAGTGAAAAAGTCCGACGAGATCAAGGTCAGGACTATAGTAAGTAATTAAGCAGATGTAAAAGTAAAAGCGTTTCCGGTTTTTTGACCGGAAACGCTTTTTTCATCCTGTAATATCTATTGTTCAGAAAGGTATGAAGCGGATTCTTCCCTGTTCTTACCCAGAATCCGGATCAGGTTTTCCTGTTTTAATGCTGGGGAATAATAAAAACCCTGCTGGCAACTGCACCCCGCTGCTGTTAAGACAGAAACCTGGTTTTCCGTTTCCACGCCTTCTGCAATTATGGACAGATTAAGATCGTTGGCTATCCGAATCAGTCCCTGTATGATATGTCTGGATTTCTCATTGGTTTCCAGCTGCCAGATAAAGAGGCGCTCCAGTTTCACTGTGTGAACGGGAAGATCCAGGCTGGCTGAAATACTGGAACATCCGGAACCGAATTCACTCAGTATCAGTTCCACCCCCATATCTGCCAGCTTCTGAAGCATGATATTGAAATTTAAATATCCCATAGTCAGAGCGCTTTCTTTCAGTTCTAAAGCAAGCGTTCCCTGGGGAATATGGTAAGCCTTTATAACCCGTGCTACCTCGTCGATAAAGTCCTCTTGTAAAAAAAGAACGGGAGATACGGGAAGTGTAATGGATTGAAATTCGCAGCCGGCATCTTCCGCCTGCCTGATGCACTGGCAGACCTTTTCCAGGGCATAATAAAGCAATGCCCGGATCTGCCCGGAATCTTCTGCCACAGACATAAATTCACCGGCACCGATTAACCCCAGGCCTTTAATAAAAATATGCATGGATAGTTCGGCTCTGGTAAATGTATCCTTCTCAGTGGAGAAGGTGGGCCGGTAAAGGATTTCTACTTCTTCTTTTTCAAGGGCGGTCTTTAAATACAAAGCGATGGACTGGCGCCGCAGAAGCTGGTTCTGTAAGGTGCTGTCAAAAATCACTGCCTGATTGGGGCCGCCCTCACCGGCTCTTGTCACTGCCAGATCCAGGCACTTGAGCATCTGCTCAGAGGTAACTGCATGACCGGGATAGGCACACAGTCCCATCTGAACAGAACATAAGCAGTCTGTACCGTCAATCTTCCATGCATGATCAAATCTTCCTGCGATTTCTTCCGCCAGAGACATGGCCTGGCCCTGGGAAAGATGGTCTAAAATGATCATATATTCCACACCGATATAATGATAGACATTGTTTCCGCAGGTTTCCTTTAAATAGGCAAGAATCTGATTCAGGAGATTTTCGCAGTATTCGTAGCCCAACAACTGGTTGAGCTGTTTAAAATTCTCTATGTATAGTTTTAGAACTACACCCCGTTCATTGGAGCCGAGTGCATGACTGAGATGCTTTAAGCAGGCATCTCGTTCCAGCTTAACCGTAAATTCACCATTCTGTTCCGGCTTAAGCGCCAGATTATCATCAGGAATTCTATTCTCTTTTTTTTGAAACCAGTGCATTGGGATTGCCTCCTGTTCTTGGCTGTCTGGTATTATTTTATTATATATAAGGCTGGAAAGCAAGAAATAATTGGAAACAGAAAAAAAAGCATTACTTCTGTCAATTGTGAGAATAATAGGAAATATGCACAGAGAAATAGCGGCGGAAAGGCAAATAACAGAGGTGAAAGTCAATGAATTCAATATGGATGGAAACAGCCCCCATACCGGGGAGAAATCCTCTGCCTGGGAACAGGCGGACAGAAGTGGTGGTGATCGGGGCAGGAATGGCAGGGATTTTAACTGCCTTTTATTTACAGCGGCATGGCGTTCATGTGATGGTACTGGAGGCAGACCGGATCGGTAGCGGTCAGACTGGATTTACCACTGCAAAAATCACGTCACAGCATAATCTGATTTACGCAAAACTGGTAAAAACAGTGGGAGAAGAGACAGCAAGACTTTACGGAAGAGCCAATCAGCTGGCAGTAGAGGAGTATGGAAAGCTGATCAGACGATATGGCATTGAGTGTCATTATGAAGAGACAGATGCCTATCTTTATTCTGTACAGGAATCAGAAAAGCTCTTAAAAGAAGCGGAATGTGCAAAACGGCTTGGCCTGCCGGCATCATTTGTAAGGGAAACCAGGCTGCCTTTTCCAGTTTTTGGAGCGGTGAGGTTTACGGGACAGGCGCAGTTTCATCCTCTGGAATTTTTAAGAGATATTTCCTCAGGGCTCCCGGTTTATGAACGCACCAGAGTATTGAAGGTACAAGGACACGAGGTTGTGACTAACAGGGGAGTGGTTAAAGCGGAAAAGGTAGTATTTGCAACTCATTATCCATTTATTAATGTTCCGGGATTTTATTTTGCAAAAATGTATCAGGAAAAAAGCTATGTAATGGAATTGGATTCTGCTCCATCTGTTCACGGAATGTATCTGGGAGTTGATTCCAAATCCTATTCCTTCCGGAATGCAGGAGATAAGCTGCTTGTGGGATATGGAAGCCACAGAACCGGAAGCATTCCAAAGGAAAACCCATATATGGTAATGAAGCAGACAGCAAAGCATTTGTTCCCCGGGGCAGAGGAAGGTGGGAAATGGTCGGCTCAGGACTGCATGACGCTAGATGGAATCCCCTATATAGGCACTTATTCCGTTTTCAAGCCTGACTGGTATGTGGCGACAGGATTCGGCAAATGGGGAATGAGCACTTCCATGGCTGCGGCAAAAATACTCAGCATGCAGATTCTGGGAAAGAAAACTCCTTTCGATGAAGTTTTTACGCCCAGGAGGCATCACATCAGGGCTGGAGCAGGTACACTGGTTTCTCACAGCCTTAAGTCTGTAAAAGGACTTTCCGGCGGAGTTTTAAAAGGCGCCGTTAACTGTCCGCATATGGGCTGCCGTTTAGTCTGGAACCGGCATGACAAGCGCTGGGAATGTCCATGTCATGGATCTTCTTTTGAAATAAACGGAAAAATATCTTCTAATCCTGCACAACAGAGTATTCCATTCATAGATTGATATTAGAAACTTTTCAAGTATGAAAGGAGTCAAACAT
>JAEWPQ010000320.1 GCA_023460575.1 Bacillota bacterium | reverse complement strand
CCGTAAAATGGGGTGCAAGAAGAACAAGCACATCATTCTTTGGCCCAATCCTGCTCACCAGAAGATTCCCCTCCATCTCCATAAAACGCACGAAACCTGTAAGCAGATGGGTCTCATTATCGATGTGGCGGCACATCTGAAAAATATCGTATACCTCTTGAAGCTGGAGCATCTGTACAACTCTTGCTCCAACGTGAAAACCAAGAATTAAAAAACGGTAAATCTTATCCGCCCGATCCCTTTCTTTGCTTAATGCCGCTTTGTATACGGAGGCATAGGCTTCCTCTGAGATCTTGCTCCTGACCGCCTGTATCACCTTATCCGCATTTTTGCCGTTGACCGGAACTTCCTCATACTGGCAGAACAACTCCATGGTATCCTCATTACCTAAAATCCCCAGCTTCACATGATCATGTCCCCTTCTGCTGGTCCACGCCGTATAAATACCGCTGAAAATGCCTTCCACGCTGTCCTCACATAAATAGACGGTCTTCATATCCGAATCCCTCCAAAATCCCTCAAAACGGGCAAATTCATGTCATCAAACAAGGACAGCTGGCGAAACGTTCCCGTTGAGCCGATATCCCATACTTTTTTCTGTTCTTCACCAATGAGGTGACTAGAAATATAATCCTCCTCAATCTTAACCGGATACATCATTCTGCCGGAACATGTAATGAAATAGATCGCACGTTTTAACACAACACCTATTTTCTTTAAAGCATCAAAATCAAGAGGCCCATTTCTTCTGGCCGAAATGATCCTTTTCACTGACTTCACTCCCATTCCTGGAACTCTCAGAAGCGTATAATAATCTGCCTTATTTACTTCCACTGGAAAATGTTCCAGATGGCGCAAAGCCCAGTCACACTTGGGATCCAGCAGCACATTAAAATTAGGGCGATCCTCGGAAAGCAGTTCTCCAGCACGGAATCCGTAAAAACGCATGAGCCAGTCTGCCTGGTATAGTCTGTGTTCGCGCAAAAGCGGCGGTCCTCCAGGCAGGGCAGGCAGACTGCTGTCATGATTAACCGGAACAAATGCAGAATAAAAAACCCTCTTTAAATCATAATTCTGATAAAGAGCCTCTGCCACCATCATCATCTGAAAGTCATTTTCCCTGGTGGCACCCACAATCATCTGAGTGCTCTGTCCTGCCGGTACAAAGGAAGGCGCCTTACTGTATTCCATCAGTTCGAAACGATTGCTCTGAATGCCTCTCTGTATCTGCTTCATGGGCGTGAGGATCTTGCTTCTGCTTTTACCGGGAGCCAGCCTCTTCAGTCCGTCAGCCGTGGGAAGTTCCAGATTAATGCTCATTCGATCTGCTAAAAATCCTGTCTTTTCAATGAGAACAGGATCTGCACCGGGAATAGCCTTTACATGGATATAACCATGAAAATGATACTCCTCCCGGAGTTTTTTAAGTGTCTGGTAAATCAGATCCATAGTATAATCGGCACTGTGAAGTACTCCGGAGCTGAGAAACAGTCCTTCAATGTAGTTGCGGCGGTAAAACTCTATTGTCAGACGGCACACTTCCTCCGGAGTAAACGCAGTCCGGACCACATCATTGGAGCATCGGTTGATGCAGTACTTGCAGTCATAGATACACTGGTTTGTAAACAATATTTTCAACAGAGATATACATCTGCCGTCTGCAGAAAAGCTATGGCAGATTCCAGGTGCCGTAGTATTCCCAAGAGATCCTGCTTTCCCCTTACGGTCTACCCCGCTGGAGGTGCAGGCAACGTCATATTTTGCTGCATCTGATAAAATTTCAAGCTTTTCCTGAACACTCAATTCTTCCTGAATCAGCATTTTTCACCTCGAACGCACGTTCTTTTTCTTAATTGTAACATAAGCGCCGGGATTTTTCAAGCCCAATATCGAATATATGTTCTCTTTATCCACTGTTTTTATGTTAGAATTTATGTGCCTGAGGTACTTATCATTTTGTTAGAGCGTCATCGGAAAACAGAGGTAATGGAATTCCAGATGTGTTTAAAAATGTTTCCGATTCTATGAAAAATATTTCCATCCGGATAAAAATCTTCATCTACATCCAAATCAGCACGATCCTTCTTATCCTTTATTTCCTCTGTGCGCAGGATCATCTGAATACTTCTGGGAGATGGGTTTTGGGCCGAAGTAATAGATGCAGGGGAAGCATTTGTATCAATGTTTAAAATAGTTGTTTTGTCCATTGTATACTCATCCCATTTGTCATCCATCATTCCCTTAATCGTGTCTTTTGCATTTTTCAGTACATTAGTCTGATTCAGGCCGTTTCCAGCCTCATCCAATACGCCGGCCAGGCCGTTTAAGGTTTTTTCTGTGCTTCCGTTTAGTGAATCCCCCACTGTTTTCATCTGGTTTTCTAAGGACCGGAAAAAAACATTCATGGAATCAATGCCTCGGGAAGCGCTGTCCGTCATCTTTCCCACATCATTTAATGTAGCAATCATTTCATCGTGATGACGATTTAATATGCCATTTAATTCATCGGCCGCATTGATCAGATCATCAGCAGTACCGCAGATATTTCCTGTTGCAGTTGCTATACCCCGGGCCCCGTCTAATGCCCCATTTAAAGGACCTCTTAAAGAATACAAATCTGCCACCAGCATCTGGGTCATACCAAGCATTTTCCCCAGATCATCTGTCAGTCCTGCACCGCTTTCTGCAAGCTGGGGAAGAAGAGCGGCCAATGGAGCAGCAGCCTCCACCGCAGCTTTAGACCCATTGCTGGGAGTTGCCTGGCTCCCACTTGCCAGAGCAGAGGATAAATATCCTGTAAGGGCATTGATTTCCGGCAGGGAATAGTCTCTTTCATTAAATAGGTAAGAGGATATCTCATCTTTGTCAATAAGCCCTTCCATCTGGATCTCTTGGATTAAATCCTGCAATTCCCCGGCCTCAATTCCAGCAGCAGATTTGCTGAGAGTACTGTTCAAAGCTGCAAGCTGGGGAAGAGACTGCCCAAGTAAAGCAAGCTCCTTTGCCAGCTTCTGCTGTTGGGTTGTCAGAGTATTTAACCGCTCTTCTATCTTATTTGCCTGCCCCAGAAATGCTTTAGATTTCATATCGGTCTGGGAGTCCCTGGCCATTTTCCGCAGATCCTCTACCTCATTTCGCAAATCCCGGACACTATCCTGCAGTTCACCCAGATCAGGTGATAAATCATCTAGAATTGCCACTGTGTGGTTTGTTTGGGTTCTGATATCATTCAAAGCATTTCCCGCGTTCTGGGTGTGATTGTAAAAGGGACGCAGCGTCTGGGATAATTCGTCAAGAGCTGTCAGTGCTTCGTCAGCATTCTGATACACCTTACCCTTGGAATCAGAGAATATCTGTCTGGTCTTATCCAGACCTCTAATACCCTCCGCCGTATCTCCCATGCTTTTTTGCATGCTTCCCATGGAATCTAAAACTACATCCAGGCTGTCACTGATGGCATCCGCTGAATCCTCTACAGTTTCCTTGGCATCTCTTAAATCATTGATTTTTTCCAGCTGGCTTACTGTTAAAGGCATCATGGCAAAGACAAGACCGGAAAACTTAAAATCCTCAGAGCCAATGCGAATGGAATAATGTCCTTCCTCCCCCGGAAGCTGAAAAAAGGCAACCATATTTAAGTTTCCCACTGCCTGAACCTGTGCTCCCTGGGCTTCCAGACTTAGGTTTTTATCCATATCCACTACTGTACTTGCCATCAAGGTCATGTTATTCCGGTAGTAATCAGAGAGTCCTTTATTGGGAATCAAATCTACATTGATTTCAATCAGACCCTTTTCACCAGCCAGATCTTCCGCTCTTTTTTCCACTCCATTTAAACGGTAACTCACCTTGATGTCCCAGGGAAGCTGAGATTTCTCTGTCTGGGTCTGCCCTTCAAAATAAAACCGCGCTCCAGTCTCTTCCGGTGAAAATGTTATGGAACCGTCTTCTCCTATAACAGGTTCTGAATGATCCGTTAAATTCATCACCTTTTCGTAAGCACCGTAATCCACCACTTTACTATTTCCATTCATCTGATAATTTTTAACAATGCTGCTTTCCTTTATTTCTCCATAAGGGTCCATGGTTACATAAAGAGTTTCATCATATTGGGGCGCCTCTGGCG
>JAEWPQ010000319.1 GCA_023460575.1 Bacillota bacterium | reverse complement strand
GAACTGGAATTAAAGGGCAGCATTATACAGACATCCCATCAATATTATGGTAAGAAACAATAGGCGAGGAGTTTGGTATGGCGAACTGTTTAGTAATTGTGGAGTCACCCGCAAAAGTAAAAACTATTAAAAAGTTCCTTGGGGCAAGCTATGAAGTAGATGCTTCCAATGGACATGTAAGGGATCTTCCCAAGAGTCAGATGGGAATCGATGTAGAACATGATTTTGATCCAAAATATATAACGATCAGGGGAAAAGGGGATATACTTGCGAAGCTGAGAAAAGAAGTAAAGAAAGCAGATAAGATTTATCTCGCAACTGACCCTGACCGTGAAGGAGAAGCAATTTCCTGGCATTTAATGAAAGCTTTGAAATTAGATGAACTGAAAGAAAAACAGGTATACCGGATCAGCTTTAATGAGATTACCAAGAATGCGGTGAAAACTTCTTTAAAAACTCCAAGAGCGATTGATATGGATCTGGTGGATGCCCAGCAGGCCAGAAGAGTTCTGGACCGAATGGTTGGATATATGATCAGCCCTCTTTTATGGGCAAAGGTAAAAAGAGGTTTAAGTGCCGGACGCGTTCAGTCTGTGGCGCTTCGTCTGATCTGTGACCGGGAAGAGGATATCAATGCTTTTATACCGGAGGAATACTGGAATCTGGATGCGGACTTAAAGCAGGATGGAAGCAAGAAGACGCTGAAAGCCAAATTTTATGGAGACAAGAATGGAAGAATTGCCATTCATAATAAGGAAGAACTGGAAAACATACTTGCCGGACTTAATAATAAAGAATACCAGGTCGATGAGGTAAAGGCAGGGGAACGGGTAAAGAAAGCGCCCATTCCATTTACGACCAGTACTCTTCAGCAGGAAGCTTCCAAGGTACTTAATTTTTCAACTCAAAAGACCATGCGTCTGGCGCAGCAGTTATATGAAGGCGTTGAGGTTGCCGGTCATGGTACCGTAGGTCTCATCACCTATTTGAGAACTGATTCTACCAGAATCGCAGAAGAGGCCGATGTAGCAGCAAGGGAGTTTATTGAGAAGCAGTACGGCAGCCGTTATCTGGCAAGCGGAGAGCAGAACAAAAAAAGCAATGTTAAGATACAGGATGCCCACGAGGCGATTCGTCCTACGGACATTGCCCTTACACCGGTGATCGTAAAAGAATCCCTTCAGAGAGATTTGTTCCGTCTTTATCAGCTGATCTGGAAGAGATTTGCAGCCAGCAGAATGCAGCCGGCTGTGTATGAGACTACCTCTGTTAAGGTAAAAGCAGGCAACTATTTATTCACGCTTTCAGCTTCAAAACTTCAATTTGATGGTTTTATGTCTGTCTATGTGCAGGAAGAAGAGAAAGAGGAAAACAATATTCTTCTTGGCAATCTGGAAAAAGGCAGGATACTTAAACTGGAGAAGCTGGAAAACAGCCAGCATTTTACCCAGCCCCCCGCTCATTTTACGGAAGCATCACTTGTAAAAGCCATGGAAGAACAGGGAATTGGACGTCCAAGTACTTATGCTCCTACAATTACAACGATAATAGCCAGACGGTATGTGGCAAAAGAGAATAAAAATCTTTACGTGACAGAACTGGGAGAAGTTGTCAACAGTATGATGAAAAAAAGCTTCGCCAGCATTGTAGACATCACATTTACTGCGAATCTGGAATATCTTCTTGATAAAGTAGGAGATGGAACGGTACAGTGGAAGACGGTAGTGAAAAATTTCTATCCTGATTTAAAGGAAGCGGTGGATAAGGCGCTGGTAGAACTTGAATCTGTTACCATAGCCGATGAAGTGACGGAAGAAGTTTGTGAACTGTGCGGCCGGAATATGGTTATTAAATATGGACCTCACGGGAAATTCCTTGCATGTCCCGGTTTCCCGGAATGTAAAAACACGAAACCTTATCTGGAAAAAACTGGAGTTCCATGTCCAAAGTGCGGTAAGGATGTAGTGATTAAGAAGACGAAGAAGGGCAGAATTTATTATGGCTGCGAGGCAAATCCTGACTGTGATTTTATGTCATGGCAAAAGCCTTCTACCCAGAAATGCCCTAAATGCGGTTCCTATATGGTTGAAAAAGGTAATAAGTTATTATGCTCCAATGAACAGTGCGGATACAGCACGGATAAATAGGCAAATAGAAAAATTATTAAGAAAATCGAAAATCTTCAAAAAACTATTGTTATTTGAAAATAATAGTGTTAATATTTAATTATTAAAAGCGTTTTTCGAAATTTCACATCAATTATAAAGGAGGTTTTCGGCAATGAGCGTACAGTTGTTGGACAAAACTAGAAAAATTAACAAATTGTTGCATAATAATAATTCTCATAAGGTCGTATTTAACGATATCTGTGAAGTGCTTACCGAGATCCTGAATTCCAATATTCTTGTTATCAGCAAGAAGGGTAAGGTGCTTGGCGTGGGTATCACGTCTGACATCGAAGAAATTCAGGAACTGATTGCAGATCAGGTAGGCGGTTATGTCGATACTATGCTGAATGAACGACTGCTCAGTATTCTGTCTACAAAAGAAAATGTAAACTTGGAAACGCTTGGTTTTACCGGTGACGATATCAGAAAATATCAGGCTATTATAACACCGATTGATATAGCAGGGGAGAGGCTTGGAACTCTGTTTATTTATAAGGCGGATTCACAGTATGACATTGACGATATTATTTTAAGCGAATACGGCACTACTGTTGTAGGACTTGAGATGATGAGGTCAGTAAATGAAGAGAATGCAGAAGAGACAAGAAAGGTACAGATTGTAAAATCAGCCATCAGCACCTTATCCTTCTCGGAACTGGAAGCGATCACGCATATCTTCGAGGAACTGGATGGAAATGAAGGCATTCTTGTCGCAAGCAAAATTGCAGACCGTGTCGGGATTACCCGTTCTGTTATTGTCAATGCGCTGCGGAAGTTTGAAAGTGCCGGTGTCATCGAATCCAGATCTTCCGGTATGAAAGGTACCTATATTAAGGTCCTGAATGATGTGGTATTTGACGAGCTGAAATCCATAAAGGCAGGCAATGCAAAAATCATTCCGGAACGCCGCGATATAAAAGATTTATAGTTCATAGAAGTGCTTGAAAAAGGTGATCAGCAATGATTGCCTTTTTTTGCGGACACGAGACAGAAATCTTCTGATTTGGACATGAAATATAAAAAATTACTTGCATCGTAAAAAATATTGTGCTATACTAGCAAGGCTTACAAAAAACACGTCTGCGGATTCCAGAGGAAGGTGCCACAATATGGTCTCCTCGGAAGCAAGAGAAGCGGACGGAAGTAAAACCAATGGAGGTAATAACATGAGCGTTATTTCAATGAAGCAGCTTTTAGAAGCTGGCGTGCACTTCGGTCATCAGACCAGAAGATGGAACCCTAAGATGGCTCCTTATATTTACACAGAGAGAAACGGTATCTACATCATTGACTTACAGAAGTCTGTAGTTAAAGTAGATGAAGCTTATAAGGCAGTATCCGATATTGCTGCAGAAGGCGGAAAGATTCTTTTTGTTGGTACAAAAAAACAGGCGCAGGATGCTATCAAAGCTGAGGCAGAGCGTTGCGGTATGTACTTCGTAAACGAAAGATGGCTCGGAGGTATGCTTACAAACTTCAAGACAATCCAGTCCAGAGTTGCAAGATTAAAGCAGATCGAGACTATGTCTCAGGATGGTACATTTGATGTGCTTCCTAAAAAAGAAGTTATCGCGCTTAAGAAAGAATGGGATAAATTAGAGAGAAATTTAGGCGGAATTAAAGATATGAAGAAGGTTCCGGATGCAATTTTTGTTGTAGATCCCAAGAAAGAAAGAATTTGCATTCAGGAAGCTCACACACTTCATATTCCGTTAATTGGCATTGCTGATACAAACTGTGATCCTGAAGAACTTGATTTCGTAATCCCAGGTAATGATGATGCGATTAGAGCTGTCAAGTTAATTGTATCCAAGATGGCAGACGCAGTAATCGAAGCAAACCAGG
>JAEWPQ010000318.1 GCA_023460575.1 Bacillota bacterium | reverse complement strand
CAGTAAAGCATGTTAAAGGAGAACATTTTACTATGAGACAATCTGACAGGCAGTATGCATCCATTTTTAAACTCGACGGCATCCCCAGGTTTTCTCACGCACTCCCCCTTGCAATACAACATCTGGTTGCAATGATCGTCGGGTGTGTCACACCACCCATCATTGTATCCAATATCGCAGGACTGGAAGCTTCCGACCGGGTCATCCTGATTCAGGCTGCCCTGGTGGTTTCCGCCCTGTCCACACTCCTCCAGCTTTTTCCCGTCGGGAAAAAGAAAGGATTCCACCTGGGCTCATCCCTCCCAGTTATCCTGGGCATCAGTTTTGCCTACGTCCCAAGTATGCAGTCCATTGCTGCTGATTTTGGTCTTTCGGCTATTTTAGGAGCACAGATTGTGGGCGGCATCGTGGCATGTCTGGTAGGAATCTCTGTTATGCGGATCCGGAAATTCTTCCCCCCACTCATTACCGGAACCGTAGTATTTACCATCGGACTTTCTCTTTATCCCACTGCCATTAACTATATGGCAGGAGGAGTATCAAACCCTTCCTACGGATCGTGGCAGAACTGGACCGTGGCTTTTATTACACTGACTGTGGTCACAGTACTGAATCATTTCGGAAAGGGAATTTATAAGCTGGCTTCCATTCTCATCGGCATTGTCGTGGGATATGTGACCGCACTTTTATTTGGAATGGTGAGCTTTTCCAACATCGCTGCTGCTTCCTTATTCTCTGTTCCAAAGCCGCTTCACTTCGGAATCACCTTTGAACCCTCCTCCTGTATTGCCATCGGGCTTTTATTTGCCATCAACTCTGTTCAGGCAATCGGTGATTTTACTGCCACCACCAGCGGATCCATAGACAGAGAACCAACTGACAAGGAACTGCAGGGGGGAATCATGGGATATGGCGTAACCAACATCTTCGGTGCTCTTTTAGGAGGTTTGCCAACAGCCACCTACAGCCAGAACGTGGGCATCGTAACTACAACGAAAGTTGTCAACCGCTGCGTTATGGGATTAACTGCCGCCTTCTTACTGGCCGCTGGTCTGATTCCCAAGTTTTCTGCTTTGCTTACTACGATTCCCCAGTGTGTGTTAGGAGGCGCTACTGTATCTGTATTTGCTTCCATTGCCATGACGGGAATGAAACTGGTAACCTCTGAAGAGATGAACTACAGGAATTCTTCTATTGTAGGACTTGCTGCCGCTCTTGGTATGGGAATTTCCCAGGCTACAGCCGCGCTTTCCACCTTTCCTGCCTGGGTAGTCACAATCTTTGGCCGTTCTCCAGTGGTTGTTGCAACCCTGGTAGCCATCTTTTTAAATATTATTTTGCCTAAAAACGGGAAATAATTTATTAAAAGAAAGAATAGATTATATTAATTACAGAAAAGGAACAGGAGGTTCCTATGAACAAGAACAGTAAAAAATTTATTTTTTTCCTTGTACTACCTCTGGCAGTAGGCGCGTTGGCTGGATTTCTTACAAAGAACAGCATGATGATATACAAAGATTTAAACCGGCCGGCACTTTCCCCGCCTGGATGGATCTTCCCGGTTGTCTGGACCATCTTATATCTTTTAATGGGGTTAGGATCTTATTTAATTGCCCAGTCATCTTCTCCGAAACGAAAGGATGCGCTCCGGTTTTATGCAATCCAGCTGTTTCTTAATTTTATCTGGAGCCTTGTATTCTTTAACCTGCAGAATTATCTTCTGGCTTTCCTGATTCTGCTGCTTTTATGGTACTTTATCATTCGTATGATATCGGCTTTCTGGTCTGTGAACCAGAAAGCTGCTCTTATGCAGTTCCCCTATCTTTTATGGGTCACATTTGCAGGGTACTTAAATCTGGCTATTGTTTTATTGAACTGATTTCTGGTATCGCAAATAAAACCACAATAAAAAAGCGGTGACAATCTTCATTCAGGCAATAACTGCCTGGTGAACTCTTGTCACCGCTTTCTTTACAGAATTATCAGATCAGTACATATTTGAGCACAAATAATACGGCTAAAATATACATCAGCAGACTGATTTTCTTTTTCTTTGCATTGCCTGTTACAACGTTAATAAATACATAAGAGATTACGCCCATGGCGATACCCTCAGATATGCTGTACATAAACGGCATGGCAATAATGGCGATGTAGCATGGAAGAGCTTCCGTAAAATCGGAAAAATCAACCTTGGTAACTGATGTCATCATCAGGAATCCTACAACAACCAACGCTGGCGCTGTTGCAAAGGATGGAATGGCAAGAAAGATTGGAGATAAAAACAGGGATAACCCAAACAGTACGGCTGCTACCACTGCCGTTAAACCTGTTCTTCCGCCTTCCGAAACTCCGGCAGCACTTTCCACGAAAGTTGTCGTCGTAGATGTACCAAACAAAGCTCCTATAGAAGTACCTACAGCATCTGATAACAATGCACCTCTGATCTTTGGAAGCTTACCCTCCTTATCAAGCATATCTGCCTTAGAAGCCACTCCGATTAAGGTTCCCAGCGTATCAAACATGTCAACGAACAGAAATGCAAACATTACCACCAGAAAATCCACGGACAGAATTTTGGTAAAATCCAGCTTCATAAAGGTTGGAGCCATGCTCGGAACTCCAAATCCTCTGGAAAAATCAGGAAATACGCTGTACATGCCAAGTTCTGGGTTCGGCTGATATAAACCAACAGCCTGGCAGATCATACCAAGAGCCCAGGTAGCTAAAATACCCCATAAGATATTTCCTTTTACATTCTTCACTACCAGCACTGCGGTGATGAGGATCCCAATGATAGCAAGTAATACCGTAATGCCTACAGAATGGAAGGTTCCGCCTTCAAGGGATCCCTTGAAGGAATACATGGTTACAAGCGTCGCTCCGTCAACCACTACCTTTGCATTCTGAAGTCCGATAAATGCGATGAACAAACCGATACCAACAGAAACCGCATGTTTTAAATTCATTGGAATTGCATTAAAAATTGCCTCCCGGACATTGGTCAGGGAAAGCAGAATAAAGATAATACCTTCAATGAATACAGCTGCTAAAGCCATCTCCCAGGTATAACCCATATTCAGTACAACGGTATAGGCGAAGTAAGCATTAAGTCCCATTCCTGGTGCCAGTACAAATGGGTAATTTGCCAAGCCCGCCATTAAAAGAGTGGCAACTAAAGATGCCAGCGCTGTCGCCGTAAAGACTGCACCGCTGTCCATTCCTGCTGCCCCAAGAATGCTTGGGTTCACTGCCAGAATATAAGCCATAGTCATAAACGTAGTGATTCCTGCTACAACCTCAGTTTTCACATCTGTGTGATTCTCAGATAAATGAAACATCTTCTGTAAAAATCCTTCATTGGTGTTTCGTTCCATACTTCCTACCTCCTTAGGTGCTCTAAAAAATTCGTTTCCCTTCCACATACTTCCCCGTGATGTGTCTGTCATCAGACAGATAGATAAAACGTTCCAGCCGTTCCCTCGTACTTAGCGGCTGGGGATGACTTAAACTGCCGTCATCAAGAATCAGAGCATCAAACTCATAACCTTCCAGAAAGCTGCCTGTCTTTCCAAAGAAAGAACCTCCTCCCAGAGTTCCCAGATAGAATGCTTCCTCAATCGTAACTGGTTTTAATGAAGAATCCACAAGGCGCCACCGAAGTTTTGATACGGATATGGCATCTGCCATGGCACGGAATATAGATTCCCCGCTTCCCCCTGCTACATCGGTACCTAAGCCTGTCTTTAATTCCAGATCTAAAAAGGTACGGACTGGTGCAATTCCAGAAGCAAGGTTAGTGTTGGACTGGGGACAGTGTGCAATATAAACTCCCCGCTTTTTAATCAGTTCAATCTCCTGTTCAGACGAATAGACGCAATGTGCCATTACAGTCTTTTCCTCCCCACCGAACATGCCGAACTGATCATAGGCTTCGCCGTAACACCCGGTACTGGGACATAAACTCTTCACCCATTCAATCTCACTTAAATTCTCCGACAAATGGGACTGAACCGGAAGTCTGTATTTCCGCTTCAGCCTTCCCAGCCGCTCCATGAGATCATCGGTGCAGGACGGAATAAATCTGGGTGTCAGAATCGGAGTTACATTCTTATACTTCACTCTTGTATGGGACAGCCATAAAAGAGTTTCCGCCTCTGACGCCTGTGCACCCGGCTCACATAGATAGTCCGGTGCATTCCGGTCCATATTGACCTTTCCAACCATCGTCTTTAAACCGGTCTCTTCCATTAGATCCATTAACAGTTCTGTCGCCGGTCCGTGGATGGTTGCAAATATACAGGCCCTGGTAGTCCCGCTTTTTTTCATCGCTTCTGCAAATATCTGGTAGGCCTTTTTTGCATATTCCAGATCGCCATATCTGGCTTCCTCCGGAAACGTATTGGTATTCAGCCAGTCTAACAGCTCTAAATCCATGGACAGTCCGCGGAATGAATATTGCGGTGCAT
>JAEWPQ010000317.1 GCA_023460575.1 Bacillota bacterium | reverse complement strand
TAAAAGCCCCAACCCCGCAGCTCTCTGTCTGCAAAACCGGAACTTTTGATGCGCCTTCGGGGGCTCGAACCCCGGACAAATAGATTAAGAGTCTACTGCTCTACCAACTGAGCTAAAGGCGCTTTTCTTTCGTTTGTTTACTGCATGCTCGTCTCGAGCACGTGTGTAATTATATAACCGTATCCAACAAAAGTCAACACCTTTTTTACAAATAATTTACAACTTTTTCGAATTTATTTATTTTTCTTATTTTTTTGTACATTTCCCCCCAATGTTTTGTTCACTTCTACAAAAGATTTGTTCCAGGTCAGCAATTTCTTATTTAATTCCGTCTTATCGCTAGTCGCTTGAAGAAGCTTGCTTGTAACCTTGTCTTTCATGCCCATAACCGCTGCTCCCGTATCTGCTTTTGTTCTATTATATGCAAAACCGGTATTATAGTCATAGAAACCTAATACCGGATTAAAAAAATTATCTTCTTTTTGCTATCAATTTATAAATAGGGTTACCCTTAGAGGAAAACTTCTCTTCATACTCTGTCATCACATTACCCATTCCCATCTGATTGTGATGAAGGTCATAGGTAAAATCCGTGATCTGCCACCCGGATTCCGGGATGGATTCCAGAGAGTAATCAAACAGGCCTTTGTTGTCAGTCTTAAATTCCACTGTGCCATCAGGCTTTAAGATCCGGTCATAAACCGACATAAACTCCTCTGATGTAAGCCTTCTTTTTGCATGGCGATCCTTGGGCCAGGGATCAGAAAAGTTTAGATACACCCTTTGAACCTCACCAGGGGCGAATATATCACTTAAGTTCTTTGCATCCACACACATAAAGAATATATTATCCTGATCCATCTGAGCCCGCTTTTGCAGACCCCTCAAAAGAACGCTGGGATATCTTTCAATACCCACATAATTGATTTCCGGGTGCAAGGCGGCCAGATCCATGATAAAACGGCCCTTTCCCATTCCAACCTCTATCTCAATGGGATTTGCGTTGCCAAACACTTCCTTCCAGCAGCCCTTTTTATCAAAGGGGTCCTGGACAACATATGGACTGCCCGCAATCTCCTCTTCCGATCCTTGTATATGACGCAACCTCATTATAAAATTCCTCCAAATAAATTCAAAATAAAAAAATGCATTGCTTGACCGATTGTATCACATATAGTCCGGGAAACGCAAGTTTGCAATTTATTTTTTTCTTCTCCTCATCTGGTAAGCAGACCCCTTAATCAGACTGTTTTGACAGGCTTTAATTCCAACTGATCCAGTTCACTCCAATACAGACCATATTGGAGTGATTTCAGGCCATCAGAACCAACCGCAATAAAACCATATACATTTGAGTTCATTTCTTCTATGGGATAAAGATTCGAAATCCACATTCCTTTTAATTCGGGTTTACCATGAATCTTTTGCCCAATGGAATCAGCCTCTTCCGAATAACTCCAGACCAGGCTGGGGTCTTTATAATCCCGGAATCTTCCTGCCAGTTCCAATTTTTCTTCATCAAAGAGATAACGCAACGTAATGGGCACCTCATTATCCGGTGCATAGCATTTGGGTGATATCATAGCACAATCCCTGTCAGCACTAATGTAAGAATAATGATCCCCCTGAGTTGCACCTGCTTCAATCGTCTTTAGATCAAGGCTTTGCTTCACTACCCAGTTACCGTTGTCTTTTTCGCACCGAAATAAACCTGCATGGCTATGGAAAACAAGCGTTTCCATGTCAGCATAATTGAGTTCAATCCCATCTGACCCCATGAGCGCTGAATCAGTAGTCAAGAGCTCAGTATCTACCGGTTGTGCAATTAAATCTAAGGCTGTAAACCTCAGCCACTCATCGTCTACCATTACAACCAATTCTCTACCTTCTTCTACCAGGCAATAGGGGTTCCCTACACTGCCAAAATTGGACTGCTCATGTTCCGTTGGGACCTCTTTAGGATCTACGGCAGACATAATATCTCCATCCACGCAGCCCGAATCCCCCATGGGTTCCCCTTCTTCACTCAAAAGCCGGTAAAGCTGTCCACCTATATACATCATGGGCAGTGTTTTTTCAGGTAAAGATTCTTTGCTGAGTATTTCTGTTGATATCTCTTCTCCTGCATCTGACTCAATGATATCCAACGGTGAAGCAGCTACGGTTTCCACTACAACATTTTCTGTTTCCTGGTAAAGGGACTTTATTCTTGGTGCACATGCGACTAAACCTGTAATTGTAATAACTGTCCCAAGAATTACGATATATTTACTCAAATAGCCACCTCCGGATCTTATATTGTTTTGAGCTTCAAAAGACTAATTCCTGCCTGTCAGGAATCAGGATATACCTTTATGATAAAGGACAATCGTAAACTACGATTGCCCTGATCCATTAATTTATATTATGCAAGCTCTTTATTTATCAGCCCTAATGCCATTACTTCCAACATAATATCCATCAGGCGTTGTTGCATTGGTAAGCATTGCTCCGTTCTGATCGCAATAATACCACATTAAGTCCCAGTTAACCCAACCAGTGACCATATAACCGTTTTGATCAAAATAATACCATTTTTTGTTTATGTACTGCCAGTTATTAGCAGTATTACTTCCGTCCTCATTGCAGTACCACCAACCCTTATTATCCTTTATCCATTTACCTAAGGATCTGCCAGAGTTGATTTTCTTTGATACTTCCTCTGTTACATGCCAAGACTTGGATTTGCTCCACTTTCCTTTGACAGATGTATGAGATATGGCACGAACTTTGTAATAGTAATATCCACCTTTCGTTATATATCCTGAAAAATCATAACTGGGATCTGTTGTTGTAATGATCTCAGACTGCGCATTGCTGCTTTGGTAAAGTCTTACCTGATATTCTCTTGCATCACCCGCTACATCCCATCTGGTTAATCCGTATAATTCATCCCATTCCAAACCATTTACATTAAGATCATAGTTGCTGACATCATCTTCCAGGGCGTCTAAGGTAATAAACACAATTATTTCTGATTGACTCATTCTGCCTACGGCAGTACTCCTGCCTTCTGAACCGGTTATGCTCACATGATCCTTTGATAAAGTATTTGAAAACAAATTATCTCCAGTTGCCACCAGATTTACTTTTAGAATAGGCTGACTCCCGTCCTTCCAATCCCCTTTTGGCTCATTTGTAACAGATACATTTCCTACATAGTACTTATCTGAATCAGTCTTTGCCTTTACGTCACTGTCTTCGCTTCCTATTTTAATTTCTGAGGTAATTTCAATTGAAACATCTTCAATGATTTCGGCAGATGCCATGACCTTAAGCGGAAACAAGATACTAAACAATGACAAACTAATCATGGCTATAAC
>JAEWPQ010000316.1 GCA_023460575.1 Bacillota bacterium | reverse complement strand
CTACAACTCATACGGTGTCACCTGATATACATAATAATTCAACCAATTCCCATATATCGTATTCGCCGCATTCCTCCAGCACAACACCGGCCTCGTATCCGGATCATCGTCCTCATAATAATTGCAGGGTATCTCCGGATTCAGACCCTTATCCAGATCCCTGTGATACTCCCCGTTAAGCGTCATGCGGTCATATTCCGGATGTCCCTGTATAAAGACCTGTTTCCCATCCTCACTCATCACCATCAGGATTCCAGCCTCTTTCGACTCCGCCAGAATCTCCAGCCCCGGATGCTTCTCAATATCACCTCTCCTCACTTCCGTATACCGTGAGTGTGGCGCCATCACATAATCATCAAGGCTTCGCACCAGCGGCACTTTCCGATCCAGAACTCTGTGTCTGTAAATACCGGAAAGCTTTTTATCCCTCTTATACTTCGGCACTCCATAATGATAATAAAGCCCCGCCTGGGCGCCCCAGCAGATGTGAAGGGAGCTGGTCACATTTATCTTGCTCCACTCCATAATCTTCGTCAGTTCTTCCCAGTAGTTCACCTCTTCAAATTCCATATTCTCAACCGGAGCTCCTGTGATAATCATACCATCAAACTTTTTGTCTTTTACCTCATCAAAATACACATAGAACTTATTTAAATGGCTGGCAGAAGTATTCTTTGAAGTATGGCTCTCCAACATTAAAAATGTACAATCCACCTGCAGAGGAGTATTGGACAATGCGCGCAGAAGCTGGGTTTCCGTCTCTTCCTTAATTGGCATTAAATTAATAATCAGGATTTCAAGGGGACGAATGTCCTGGCTTAAAGCCCGGTCCTCGTCCATGATAAATATGTTCTCTGTTTCCAGTATGGCTTTCGCAGGTAAATCCTTTTGTACTTTAATCGGCATAATTTATCCCTCCAGCAGTTTTATGAAATCCTCTTCTGAAATAATGGGCACTCCCAGTTCCTTTGCCTTTTTATTTTTAGACGAATTGGATGTGGTGTCGTTGTTGATTAAATAAGTGGTCTTCGATGTAACCGATCCGGTGGCTTTTCCTCCCTGTGCCTCGATTACCTCCTGAAGTGCCTTCCTGTTCTCGAATTGCTCCACTGATCCGGTAATGACGAACGTCATTCCCTCCAGCCGCTTCTCTCCCCCAGTCTCTGCTTCCTGCTCAATGGTTACTTCTGCTAACAGACGGTCTGTCATCTCGTTATTCTTCTCATCCTTAAAATAAGTAATCCATGCATCTGCCAGCACCTTTCCGATGCCTGATACAGCAGTCAGCTCCTCTTCCTCTGCGTGACGCATTCGGTCAAAATCGTAGCGGAATTCCCGGCAGAGCATCTTCGCATTGGCAACGCCGATTCCAGCAATACCAAGTCCATAGATCAGACGTGGCAGGGTCGTATGGGACGCCTTTTGCACTGCCTGAATTAAATTATCATAAGACTTTTTACCGAAGCCCTCCATCTGGGTAATGGCTTCCTCATGCTGGTCTAAATGAAACATATCGGCAAACTCCCGGATAAATCCGGCTCCGATAAACTTCTCCAATGTGGCCTCTGATAAACCGTCGATATTTAGAGCATCCCGGCTTACAAACAGGGAAAATCCCTTGATCCGCTTTGCCTGGCAATCCGGGTTGGTGCAGTATAAGCTTTTTACATCATTGACTTTACGGATCTCGGTCCTTCCGTCACAGACCGGGCAGTGCTCCGGAATCTTTATTTTTCCGCTTCTGGTTAAATTGTCAGCAATCTGGGGAATAATCATATTCGCCTTGTAAACGGTGATCTGATCTCCTTCTCCAAGCTCCAGAGCTTCCATAATGCTTAGATTATGCACGCTGGCGCGGCTTACCGTCGTACCCTCTAACTCCACCGGCTCAAAGATGGCTACCGGGTTAATCAGACCGGTTCTTGACGCACTCCATTCAATTTCTGTCAGCGTTGTTTCCCGGATCTCATCAGCCCATTTAAATGCAATGGCGTTGCGGGGGAACTTGGCAGTCCGTCCAAGTGAGTCTCCATAAGCGATGTCATCAAACAAAAGCACCAGTCCGTCTGATGGAACGTCATATTCCGGTACGGTCTTTGCAAATTCAGACACGGCTTCACCTATGGTATCCTTCGTTACCATCTTATAATCCACGACATCGAAGCCCTGGGTTATCAGCCACTGAAACTGCTCATTTCTGGAGTTTTTAAAATCAACGCCTGCAGCTGAAACAAGAGCAAATGCCTTGAAATTCACGTTTCGGCGGGCGGTGATCTGGTTGTTTAACTGCCTGACGGAACCGCTGCATAGATTTCTTGGATTCTTATACTTTGCGGTAACATCTTCAATCTCATCATTAATCCGGTTAAAATCGGAATATTTTATCACGGCCTCTCCCCTTAAAACCAGTTCTCCTTTGTATGCAATGGTAAGAGGGATATTGGCAAATACCCTGGCATTGTTGGTAATTACTTCTCCGATCTCTCCATTTCCCCGTGTTACCGCTTTCTGAAGCGTTCCCTCCCGGTAGACTAAGACAACGGTCAGTCCGTCCAGCTTCCAGGAAAGGATTCCCCTCTGGTCTCCCAGCCAGTCCGCTAAATCCTCCGTACTCTTTGTCTTGTCCAGAGAAAGCATAGGGGATTCATGGGCTTCCTTGGGAAGCGCGCTTAAGACCTGATAACCAACGTTCTGTGTGGGGCTGTTGGAAAGAACGATTCCGGTTTCTTCCTCCAGTGCCGCCAGTTCATCATAAAGCCGGTCATACTCATAATTGCTCATGATCTCCCGGCTTTCCTGATAGTAGGCCTTTCCTGCCTCCTGCAACAGGGATATCAATTCTTTGATTCTATTTATTTTTTCGTCCATCAGATTTCTCCTTTTTCTGTTCATGATAGGAAAGACTGGTAGAGCCTTTTAAAGACTCTTTCATCTGGTGGTATTCACGCCGGGAAAGTTCACGGTAAGCACCCGGCTTTAAATCTCCTAATTCAATATTCATAATCCGCATTCGCTTTAACATGCGTACTTCAAAACCAAGCTGGGTGCACATTCGGCGAATCTGGCGGTTTAATCCCTGGGTTAATACGATACGAAATGCCTTCTCTCCCGCTTTCTCTGCAAAGCAGGGCTTTGTGGTTACGTTTAACTCAGAAAGAGTGACTCCCTTTCGCATTTTTCTGATAAAATCATCTGTGACAGGACGGTTCACTTTTACTAAATATTCCTTTTCATGAGCATTTCCGCTGCGCATGATTTTATTCACCAAATCTCCCTGGTTGGTCATGAGAATCAGACCCTCGGACTCCTTGTCCAGACGGCCTATTGGATAAATCCGCACGGGATAATGAACCAGATCCACGATGTTGGGAGCCCGGTCCTTGTCTGAGGTAGTGCATACCACACCCCGGGGCTTATGGACTGCTAAAAAGACAGGCTCTGCCTTATGGCCGGCCTCACCTTTGGCTTCGCTGACAGAGCGGCCCTTCACCGTAACAGACTGTCCCTGAAGTACCTTTTGTCCCGGCACTGCAGCCTGTCCGTCAATTTTAACCTTTCCTGTCTCAATGAGCCGGTCTGCCTCCCTGCGGGAACAGACACCAGCCTCACTTAAATATTTATTCAGACGGATTCCATTTGCCTCCATAATTGTTCTCCCTTACTGTTTGCTAGATAAAAATTATAACATTGCAGGAGAGGAACGTCAAATTGTTATCTGCATTTTGAAATTGATTTTTCTTTTATAAATGTTAAAATATGGTTTGCTTTTTTCTACATAAAGTATTATAATAATAAATATCATTATTACTTAGGAGGATTTATAACTATGCCATGGACACAAAATTTATCAGTTGGTATATCAATGATTGACGATCAGCATAAAATGTGGTTTGAGAAAGCAGAAGCACTTTTTGATGCAGGAAAGAATAACAAAGCAAAAGAATACGTGGGAGAGCTGTTAGATTTTCTCGACGATTACACAAAGAAGCATTTTGCAGACGAGGAAGTTTACATGCAGAAGATTCATTACCCGGGTTATGCCGAGCAGAAGCAGGCTCACACCGCTTTCATTGCCCATCTTGCCAAGCTTAGAGCCGAATATAAATCTTCAGGAGGTAATCTGCTTGTTATTTTAAATGCAAACCAGATGGTGCTGGAATGGCTGACAAAGCACATTTCAAACATGGACAAGAAGATCGGCGAATACGCAAAGACCGCCCATTAAAAGGAAAAGAGGACTTAAATGCAATTCCATTCAAGCCCTCTTTTTATTATTTTTACGTAAACTTATAATGCACTTCACAGCCGTCAGAAATGTGGTTGCAGATATTTACCACCCGCTCCATGACAGCCGTAATCTTGCTGTTTTCCATCTCAATGTTCATTACCTTCAAGTCTTCTGAGATCTTTATTACTTTCACCCCATCAACCTTTGCAATCTCCCGCTCAATTTTTCTGGCCTTCAGCCGGTCTGACAGGGCGTAAACGTGGTAACTCCTGTTCACGCTTCTCCCTCCTTTCTATGAGTGTCTATACCCCTATTGTAGACAATCAGAAGGGATTTTAAACATTACAGGAACACCCTTGCGGCAGTAGTAAATAAAAAACAGACCATCACACCGGTAACAGTCGGTACAAGCCAGGATAAAAGCGTCCATTTCATGCTTCCTGTCTCCTTTCTTATGGTAAGACAGGTGGTGGAACAGGGCCAGTGCATGAGAGAAAAAAGCAGGGTGCTGACAGCAGTCACCCAGGTCCAGCCATTGGCAGTTAAAAGATCCCTTAATATGGATAAATCATTGATTTCCCGTATGCTGCCTTCAGAAAGATAGGCCATAATCATGATGGGAACAACGATCTCATTGGCAGGAAAGCCAAGGATGAATGCCAGAAGAATCACGCCGTCAAGACCGATTACTCTGGCAAAGGGATCTAAAAAACCGGAACAGCGGGATAATATTGTCATATCTCCCACCGTGATATTTGCCATCAGCCAGATTATCAGACCAGCCGGAGCAGCTACTGCAGCTGCCCTTCCAAGGACAAATAGCGTCCGGTCAAATATGGACCGGACAATCACCTTTCCGATCTGGGGTCTTCGGTAAGGGGGCAGCTCTAAGGTAAAGGAAGAAGGAACCCCTTTTAGTATGGTTACAGAGAGAATTTTGGATATTACAAGGGTCATCATAATTCCAAGAAGAATAATACCTGACAGGATACCCGCAGATAATACAGTGGAAAATGATCCCGACGCTCCTCCGATAAAAAACATGGTAATAATTGCGATCATGGTTGGAAAACGTCCGTTGCAGGGAACAAAGTTATTGGTGATCATTGCAATGAGACGTTCTCTTGGAGAATCAATAATCCGGCAACCTACAATCCCTGCCGCATTGCAGCCAAACCCCATGCACATGACGGAGGAAATCTATGCTTTTTTGCGGCCAGGAGGCTCCCACCGGTAGCAGATCCTGACAGTCAGAAACCCTTTATCTTTCTGATCCGAATCTTTCCTGGACTGAAAAATTTCAATATGGTCAATAAACTGTTTTAAAAAATCGGGAGCTGGAATCCGGTTTTCCATTAACTCATTTAATAACCGTTCCACATCTTGATTTGATTTCTCTCTGTTTATCCACACAGATGCAGTGCTTTGCTTCAGGGCATCTGCTTCTGCCTTAATCTCCCTCTGCTCCTGTTCATAGGAAGCAAGAAGCTTACAAAAACGTTCTTCCTTCACAATTTCATTTACTCGGTCCTCGTAAAGCTTTCCAATTACACGGTCGATCTCCTTTTCCCTCTTTTTCAAAGATTCAGCCGCCTGTTTTTCTTCCGGATTATCTGCCTTTTTTACGTATGTTTTCAATTCTCCTGCCAGCTCTTTTCGCTCTTTTTCCGTCAGGGTGATAAGTACTGTAAGCTCCTGAGACACAATCTGGCAGAGAAGACCATACTCCATGTAGTGATTGGTGCATGCCGCTTTCCCATACTGCTTATATCCGCTGCATACCAGCTTTCTTTCATCCTCATGACTGCCTCCGGTTGTGGTCATTGCTCTCTTACAGTCCCCGCAGTATACCAGTCCGGAAAATACATTGGAAAATTGGGTTGATTTTGATCTTTTCCTTGAGATACACCGCCTTCCTGCCTGCTCAAACATTTCTCTGGTTACAATGGGGTCATGCATGTTTTTTACAACTACCCATTCCTCTTTCGGTATACTTAAAGTGATCTGACTTTTAAAGGACAGTTTGGAGGATTTCCCCTGAACGATATCTCCTGCATAAACCGGATTGGAAAGGATCTTACAGATAGTGCCGGAGGTCCAGCCCCGCTCTCCTACCTCATTCTCCAAACTCATTTCATGGTGCTGGAAACGGCGGTAACCGGCCGGAGTTTTAATACGCTTCTCATTAAGCAGCTTTGCAATACTTAATGGGGACTCTCCCCTTGAGGCCCGTTCAAAGATATCCCTGACTACCGGAGCTATCACAGGATCAATTAATAGATGGTTTTTATTCTCAGGATCTTTTCTGTATCCGTAAGGGGCAAAATTTCCGATAAACGCTCCCTCTTCCATTTTGGTTCTTAACGCGCTCCGGATTTTTTTCGATGTATCTCTGGCATACATTTCATTGACGATATTCTGAAAAGGGGCCAGATCATTTCCCTGACTCTTTGAATCGTAACCGTCATTTACTGCTATATAGCGGACACCCTTGGCTGGAAAATAAATCTCTGTGTACTGTCCGGTTAATATGTAATCTCTTCCAAGCCTGGAGAGATCTCTGGTAATCACCAGATTCACCCTGCCTGCCTCTATATCTGCAAGCAGCCGCTTCCATGCCGGACGGTCATATGTAGTCCCGCTGTAGCCGTCATCTGCATATTCACTATAGACAAAAAAGCCATGCCGGGCAGCATAGGAACGCAGCATGATCCGCTGGGTACTGATGCTTGCACTCTCCCCAGTTCCGTCATCTTTGGAAAGACGCATGTAGAGAGCGGCTTTATACTGTCCTTCCTTTCTATTTATCGCCCTGATCATTTCTGACGCCGTTCTGCTTCCAGACGTTTTTTTAACAGACTGAGAACCAGCTCTTTTACAGATGCCTCTCCTTTATAACTGCGCTCCACTAAAACTGCGGTCTGCTTCTCTCCCCATTTTTTCTCATAGGTGATGTCTTTGGACAAATCCATGATATCCACCTCCTGAAAAATCTTATTCAGAAGGGTTTGTACCATATACATAAGTGAATAATCAGCTTAAGATATAGCTGAATATAAGACAGGACAGGAAAAATTTATTAAATGATTTTTCCTGTCCTGCTATTTACTTTCAAAAATTTACTGAACGTCTGCCCCTGTAACACCAGGTCCCACATTCTCTGCCTTATGTGTCTCACTCTGGTCTTCTTCCGGTGCCAGACTGCTTTCTGCTTCTGTATGAGTTTCCTGCACCGTTTCCTCTGGCTTTAAGGTGGTATTCCTCTGAATCACTTCCGGCTTTCCTTTATAACTGCTGTTATGAAGAGGTTCTTCCTTAATTACAGTATCGCCCTTCGTTAATACCCGGTAACTTTTATAATATCCGCCCAAAGTTCCTTTATCCACTACCTTCTCCGTTCCAAAAGGCAGGGCTGTATTTTCCTCATAAGTGACCGGAAGAGGATTTAAGTCCTTTACCTTTTCTGAACGAATGGTCACTTTCACTCCATTTTCCAGAACCGGAATCCCTACAATAGAAATTTTTAAAGTAGTTCCGTCTAAGGAAGCCCTCAATACTACGGAGGCATTGCCGG
Organism: Bacillota bacterium; assembly: GCA_023460575.1. Taxonomy (GTDB): domain Bacteria; phylum Bacillota; class Clostridia; order Lachnospirales; family Lachnospiraceae; genus Lacrimispora. The sequence goes on along the minus strand of JAEWPQ010000316.1, from coordinate 3,980 downwards.
TATTCACAAATTTCAAATCCGGTCCTGCATAACCATCAAAGCTGACCATGGCATCCTGTCCCTTTTCTACATAGGAAGGGGCAAAGCTGTGAGAATTCCGTTCCGTTGTCTTAAATCCGCTCTCTATAATCGCGTGATACAACGTAGTGGAAACCTGGCATACACCGCCTCCCGGCTCCTCAATCAGAATGCCGTTTCTATAGGCGCCTGCAGGCTGGTATCCCTTTTCACTGGTTCGGTTTCCTGTGGAATTGTTAAAGGAAAATTCCTCACCGGGTTTTAGGACCAGACCATTGATTGCACCGACTGCCAGACTGATATTCTGATTGCGGTTTTTATTGGTGGTAGTTTTCGTGGTAAAAGTACCGATTACCTTATACTGTTCTTTTGCCTGGGCCTGGGTTCTTTCAGGAGCCTTAAGTGTAAATTCTGCCTGGATCTCTGCCTGAAAGTTCTCTTCTTTTGCGGCATCCAAAAGCTGTGTTACCAGCTTCTCCTGGTCTAATACTCTTCCGTTCTGCTCTTTTGTATAACTGTATGCCCCTGTTTTCGGGTCAAAGGATTCCACTTCAGAATTGACTCCGTCTTTGTTCCAGCGCTTTGCAAGTGTTTCTGCCTGCTTTTTAAAGTCCTCCTTCATGGAATCGTAATCAAGCTGGTAATCCTGAGGCTGATCCGGAGGTGCTTCACTCAGCTGTTTTAATATTTCCTCCAGCTGTCCGCTTATACTATCATCGATTACAACTAAATCCGTCCCATCCGTAACTGTAATTCCCCACTGGTAACGTTCTTCAATGGTATCCTTTGCCTCTTTCACAGTCAGGCCGGAAAGATTCGTCTGTCCGATCCTGGCCGATACCAGTGCTTTCTCCAGAGCCTTTTCCCTGTCTTTTGTATCGGTAACGACCTGGCTGCTGTCAGAATCTTTGCTTTTTATGCTTCTTGCAAAACTATATAAAGTACCAATTATTAACAGGGCAGCTATAAGCAGTAATCCATAAACTATTTTTCTGTTTCTTCTTTCACGTATTCTTCTGGCCCTGTTTTTATCCATGTTATCAGTTTCTTTCTCCTTTCATTGTCTGTTCAATAATGCTCTTCATCGTATCTTCTGATAATTGTCCGCTTGCGTAGCCGAATACATTGCCATCCCGGTCAATCATAAAGGTGGTTGGATAGGAGTATATCCCATAAGCTTCAAATAATTCAGCATCCGTATCCATGAGTACCGGATAGGTATATCCATTCTCTTTTAAGAAATTTTTAATCCCTTCTTCATCCTTTTCATTCCCGTAACCGGGAGCCGCTACTCCAAGGACTATGAGCGCATCATCGCCTTCTGTGCTGTAAGTTTCATATACTTTCTGTATATCCGGCATTTCTGCCCTGCAGGGCGGACACCAGGTCGCCCAGAAATTTAAAAAGATAGTTTTCCCTTTATAATCGGAAAGGGAATGGGTCTTGCCAAACTGGTCTGTTAAAGTGAAATCAATGGCCGGAAGAATCTTATCTTCTCCGTCCTCAGCTCCATCTGACTCAGAATCAGTCTCTGCTGCAGCAGATTCCCGGGACGCTTGTGAAACAGTTTCCTCTGTCGATGGTTCTGTCTCTTCCGCCGGTTTTGGAGACTCCTTTGTAAAAGGAGACTTTACAGAAGAAAGATAACCGGTTACTGAATTCATCTTGCCTGTAAACATAAGTAATCCCATAATTATCATCAGGACTCCGCCGGCCTTAACCGCATTTTTTGCAAGATTGCGGTGGGTTTTGAAAAACTCCAGAACTGAGGTGGTAAAAAATCCTACCGCCAGAAATGGCAGAACAAATCCCAGTGTATAGACTCCGATCAGCATGAAGCCCAGTGTTTTGGTGGAAGCAGATGCCGCCATGATCAGAACGCTGGCCAGTGCTGGTCCCACACAGGGCGTCCATGCGAAGCTGAAGGTAAATCCCATAATCAAAGCTGTCAGGGGAGACATGGCAAGCTTGTCAAAAGATAGAGACAGCCTGCGTTCCCTCCCCAGTAAAGAGGAACTGCCTAAGAATCCAAGCTGGTATAATCCAAACAGGAACACCAGAATACCGCCCAGTCTTGCAAATAAAAGCTGATTGGTTTTAAAAAAACTGCCAAGTGCCGAGACACCAATTCCCAGCAGAAAAAAGGTAAAGCTGATTCCAATCACGAAACAAACGGTATGTATCATGACTTTACTGCGCTTATAGTAGATCCTGCCGTCCTCACCTGTTACTCCGGTTCCCCCTGAGAGATAACCAATGTAAAGCGGAATCAAAGGCAGCACACAAGGCGAAAAGAAGCTCACAATCCCCTGCAAAAATACGGTTAAAACCGGAACACTCATGTCAATCGAAAATCCCAAATGTTTACCTCCTGTAAATAATGCTTTCACTCCACAGTTTGTGGCAGTTAACTTCGTGTTTCTGTATCATTTTTAATTACAGTTTATAGTTGTAACTATAACATTCATAATAAAAAGTGTCAAGACAGTAATCCATGATTTAACAGTGAAAAAAGCATAGATTTCTTCTGTCACATGGTAAGTGCCTGCTTTCCGCATGCGGAGCACCGCTTAAAGCAGCGGTCCAGATTAAAGGCGACCCTGGGAAGGTAACCAAAATCTTCCAGAAGTGTAAAAAGCGGAAAGAAGATCGCCATAGGCGGCAGCATAACTGATATTACCCATGCCAGAACACGGTAAACACCATGAATCATAAGCCCGGATACCAGTGCCGGAACCCCTGCTGCATCTGCGGCAATTGAGAGACGGTCTTCAATGGCAAACAGTACATTGCTTAGGAGCTGGGAGGGATAATTGGCACCTGTGATTGTCAGCCAGAATACTCCCAGCAGGACCAGAAACATAATGGGAAATCCGGTAGCTTTGCTGGTAAAAAGCCGGTCCAGCTTACGGTCTTTCCAGTTATAGGCTTTATTTTCAAATACAACTACTCCCCTGCATAACTCCTCCGCTTTCCGAATGAACACACCAGCCATATCATCACTTACTTTTTCCTGACTGATTCCCTGTTTCCTCCATTCGTTCCAGATTTGTGTAAGGCAGGTCTTTACCTCCACAGAATCTGCTATGGATTTTAAATAGTTTCGTACCGCTCCCATCAGGTTTTCATTGGCATCCAACATCCTTGCACAGAGCCAGCGCACCTTTGCCCTTCCATCTGAGGCTTCCTCTACTGCCGGAGCCAGCTTCTCAATTGCCTCTTCAATATATTCCGGGTAACGTATGAGGATAGGTCTTTCATACTCAGACTCTCTCTCTTTTATACATCGCTTTAAGCCCTGGTAGATCTGATTCAGCCCCTTTTTACTTCTTGCTGTTGTTCCAACTACAGGAGCATGAAGCCGCTCTTCCAGCACATCCAGATTCAGGACAATCCGTTTCTTCTTTGCCTCATCCATCAGATTTACACAGATTACCACACAGTCCGATGCTTCCATGATCTGGAGCACAAGGTTTAAATTCCGTTCAAGGCAGGTAGCATCGCAGACCGTTACCACTGCATCGGGATTTTCAAAGCAGATGAAATCTCTTGCCACCTCTTCCTCTGTAGAGTGGGCCATAAGAGAATAACAGCCTGGTATATCTACCATAACATACCCCTGATTCCCGTCTCTGCACCAGCCCTGGGCGTTTGCAACCGTTTTACCAGGCCAGTTTCCGGTGGGCTGATGTTGTTAACCGTAAAATGAAAAATTTTCATTTTTACAGGTATCAGGTATAAATCTTAAGGTTTAATTACAGGTTTGTGATGAAAGTTTGATCAAACTGTGAAATATTTGTGAATTTATTCTTAATTTTAGCTAATTTCCATTTTATTTATACAACTTAATTTTTTTTAAGAAATAAATAACAAATTTGCCATTGATTTTCTTCAATTTCGGTGCTACACTGAGTTCTGACTTCAGGGACATAGGACAACCGGAAGCCATACAACCATAATAC
>JAEWPQ010000315.1 GCA_023460575.1 Bacillota bacterium | reverse complement strand
ACTATGTAATAACTAAATGAACGACCTATTTAATTGTTCTCTTAGTATACCACATCGTATTTCATCATGCAACTTTGTTTTGTTATAGGCAACAGATTTACTTAATACATATTCGGTACTATGATATCCTCTTTCCGAAAGAGAATAACTTTCTTCATTAACTTCGATATTATAATCAACTACAATGGTTCTAATTTTGATCAAATATTTTATGGATGCATTAAATAATTCATTATATGAAGATGGATATTTTTTTTCCGTAGTTAATAATTCCTTTATAGTGTAAAATAATAACTTTCTTTCAATAGTCCCATAAAACCAAATAATCATTGGGATAAACGCTATATATGCTGATAAATTGTCAAAGGATAATGTTTTTAATTGTTTCTTATCTTTTCGATTAATTTTATTAAAATTGGTTACTAATTGCTTGACGAATGTATCTAGTTCATTCTTTGTATAGTATAAAATGCTATTCTTATTTATTTTACTTAAATATTTCAGTGGACCCAGATTAATAAAACTTTTATCTCTTGAATATTTTTGCTCTATTGCAGCAACCATCTTTTTCTGAATTTCTGCATTTTGTACAAATGCGCCTAATTCAACAGCCGACCCCATACTTTCACATATTACGCAAATCATATCACTATTCTTTGCTAACAAATTTTCGAAGTCTAACAAATCACTTTTCTTATTTCTATTAAGCATATCAATAAACAAGTCCTCCGGATAAAAAACCTGATAATTGTCTTTTTCCAACATGGTGCATATTTGATTTCTGATATGATTTTTTCCTGCACCACCACAAAGAAAGACATAATAAGATTGAGAAAAAGTATTACTAAAAACCTCTTCATATATAATTTTAAAAGTATTATAATTATCCATTTTACATCATCCACTTTTTATTTTTATTAGATATTATATTTCTGTTATAAATCTATTTGCAAATAATTATACCATATAACTACATATTAATATATTTATTTTGTCAAAAAAATATTTTTTACTAAAGAGGGGCAAAAAGAAAACCCATAGAATTATCTTGGGATACCAATGAGTCCTCGGAATTTTGGTTTGGTATGCTTAATAACCTAAAAACCGCGATATTCAAGATGACTATTATTCTGTATTAACGGATTTTCTATTTTCCTACACAATGCCAACCATGATTGTCAACTTAACAAGAATTAAACAGTTGAAATTCTTGTGATTGACGTCATAATCGGTTCGATGATAGCAAAAGAGGCACCTTTAGAAGAAGCAACTGCATATAATTTTTCTTTATTTCAAAGTCATTAAATGTAGAACTGCATATAATTTTCCTCTAAATAAAAATCAAAATGTGAAGTATAATCTGTGTTTAATTTTATTGTTTGAAGTATAATCTGTTCAAAGTTGTTCAATTTTTTACGTAAGGAATATTACCACACATGACGACTCATTTATAACGTCTCCTCTCTGGCTGGATTTGCTCCAGGGTTATTACCAAATAGACTTTGGAGTGTTTTTGCTTGATTATTTAATGTGAGAGATGAAACACATTTGACATATGAAGTAAATATGAAATATTTGACTGATAAATTTCTAAAATACAATAAAAAAACAGAAAAAAGTAGAAAATACAAAATTTAAGTGCTATAATAAGTGAAAAATTATGAACTATCTATTCGCAATAATAGATTTTTAGGTTAGAAAGAATAAAATAAGTTTTACAAGCAGTTACTGATATAAGTATGTTGTTTTAGTTATACAAAATAAAGTTTGGATTTTAGAAAGGGGAAAGCAATGGCAAAAGCAAAAGTAACAAAAGAAGAATTTATATCTTTAATATCGGAGGATGAGACTAAACCTCGCCCAAGGCTAGACAAACTTATAATTAAGAATTTTAGAACAATTGGCGAAAATCCTGTTGAAATATATTTGGATGACATAGTAGTTTTGGTTGGAGCTAATAATGCTGGAAAAAGTTCAATCTTACGTGCCTATGAAGTTGCCATGAATACAGGATCTAAGGCTGGAAATTTGACAATTGATGATTTCCCCAATAACAAAGTAGATGTCGGTAAATTACCCGAGATTGAAGTACATACAATTATCTCTGAGAATAAGCCAGGTAATCAGTGGATAAAGGAACTGGGTAATGGTGAAATGCTAATTAGAGAAAGGTGGACATGGGACAGTCCAAATTCAGATCCTAAAAGGCAAGGGTACGATGTAATTGCGAATGATTGGTCAGATAGGGTACCATGGGGGGCACCCAACATAGCAAATGCATATAGGCCAAAACCTCATAGAATTGATGCATTTGCTTCTCCAGAAGCCCAAGCAAGTGAGATAACTGGATTAATGTCTGCAATAATTAAAGACTGTTTGAAAAAAGTAACGAGTCCTGAGAATACTTCAGGAAAAACAGATTACGATGTCTTAATGGAGCAGATAGCAGCATTTCAGAATAACATCACTACTTCTATTGTGGATAAAGTTAAGGTTATTGAGGAAAATATAAACAAATATCTTGATGAAGTTTTTAAAAATTATGTTGTAAAACTTGATGCAAAACCTGAAAGTAATCTTGAGAAAACGTATTCACCTTTTAAGGAGAATCCCGAACTATATATGGGACCGGAAAATGGTTTCTTATCTAAGGTTGAAGTCCAAGGAAGTGGAGCGCGTCGGACACTTTTATGGACTGCATTGAAATATATTGCTGAAAACGGTGATAAAACCTCTGAGCGCCCACATGTACTGCTTATTGATGAACCAGAGATGTGCTTGCACCCAACCGCAATAAGAGATGCGAGAAAAGTTCTTTACGAATTGCCTAAAGCTGGAAATTGGCAGGTAATGGTTACAACACATTCCCCCATCTTTATAGATCTTTCTCGTGATAATACAACAGTAATACGGGTAGATAGGAACAAATGTGATGAGGTTAATAGTACGGTTCTGTTCCGCCCTGAGAAAGCACAGTTAAGTGAGGATGATAAAGATAATTTAAAATTGTTAAATGTATGTGATCCTTATGTGCATGAGTTCTTTTTTGGCGGCAGAATTGTTGTAGTAGAAGGCGATACAGAATATACAGCATTTTCACAACTGAAACTCTTTTATCCTAATGAGTATGATGATGTACATATCATTAGAGCAAGAGGAAAAGGGGTTATTCCATCAGTTGTTAAAATACTAAATCAGTTTACTGCTAATTATGGTGTTTTGCATGATGCCGATACAGAAAAAATAGAAAACGGAAATGCTAATCCAGCATGGTCAATTAATTCTAATATATTAACAGAAATAGGAAAAAGTTTGGATGGGAGCCAAACGCATCTCATTGCTTGCAAACAAAATTTTGAAGATGCTCTGCTAAAGCAAAAAATTAGTAAAGATAAACCATACCATGCTTTGAACCAAATGAAGTCTGATGAAATATTTAAAGAAAATGTTAAACGATTATTTGACGCATTATTAGATGCTTCTAAAGAGCCACCAACGAATTGTATAAGATGGAGCAAAATAGAGGAACTAAAGTAACAGATTAATTAATAAAAAGGTACGACTAAGATTGAGATTCATCTAGCCGTGCCTTTTTATTAATTAATTCTAAAGTAGGTAATAGTTGTATTACGTAATTAATATTTAAATTGTAGATTATTTATAAAAAAATCCTTTATTACGTTCTTTTAGCCCCCCAAAAGTTGTAATATTATTAAATTTAATTAAAGTAGTATTAATAATAAACGCTTTATATTTACATTTTCAAATAAATATAGTAGAATCATTTAATAGAATACAAAAAAGCACTAACAATTTTGCCCTAGGAAAGTACGATTGTTAATGCCCTTTTTAAGTTACGCTTTTTATTATTTTATTGATTGTAATCATATCATATATAGTTCCGAAAATCAATAAAAAATGTAACTTTCTTTTGTTGTTCTTAAATATATTATACAAAGGAGAAGTTATGGATTATCTTTTTACCAAGCCCATCACTATGCCTCGTGGTTCTCATTATGGCAGTGATTATTGGGTATCTTTTAGCTATAAGTTGCAACGCAATGTACAACTATATAGTATGTTGGAGTATGCCAACTTTGTTTTTCTTGAAATGAATCCCTTAATTGAATACTTCTGCGAACAACCTTTAAAAATTGAACATCCTATACCAGGGAAAAAATCTATTGTATTTGATTTTTGGGTCTGCTTTTTTGATGGAACAACCCAATTTCAAGAGGTTAAATACTCCAGTGATATACTTGGAAGTGATGAAAAATCGCTTCGATCTCAAAAACAAATAGAGGCAGAAAAGTTATGGTGTATGAGTCAAAAATATGACTTCAAAGTTGTTACCGAAAAAGAATTATTGACAGACCAGCATTATTTTAACAACCTTTGTAAGCTAAGGCATATTTTATGCAGATCCGGTGCAGATTCGGTTAACTACACAAAAGCGTTTTTTGATGCATTAAAGAATATTTCTAATAATACAATAGGTGATATTATTAATTCTGAATTATTACCGTCTCATATTGTATGGGAGATCCTTAGCCGGCAATTTTATCTAGGTAACATTGAATTAAAGATTGTCGGAAGACCCATTGATTACAGTACAGGAGTATATTATGGCAGAAAAAAAGTATAACCTTATGGAGTTAAAATGTCAACGGACGGATTGGAATAATGTGTGTGTTGATTTCATGGATTTGGGTGAAAAAGAAATCTTTCTAAATAGAAAAAAAGCTGTGGACATGTATATAGAGGGAATGGCACTAATAAATATCTCTCAGATCACCTCTATTCCTCATCAGAGAATATCGAAATTTATTGAAATGTGCATTACAATTGATCCATCAACTGGTAAACAATGCGGTTATGAAGCATTACTTGGTGCAAAAAAGAGAAAATATAAGTCTGATATAATGAAGCAGACCACTGAAAAATCTAGAGGGAGTTTTGTATCATTATTATTAAAATATCCTACATTAAAGACATTTCTAGAAGATGCATTTTTTAATCAGAGCGGAAAAATTTTATCTAAAAATCTCACAATTAATAATTTGCATCTCATTTTTCTAGAAGAATGTAGGAAATTGAAAATTCAGGATTATGAATATCCATTTAATACGAAAGATAAAGCTAGAAGGACTTTTTATTCTTATATGAAGCAGTTGGAGATATCTTCAGTAGCCCTTTTGTCTCAAAGGCAAAACAAAGATATTCGCCAAAAATTACATTCAACTGGTATAAAGCAGAGTCTAAGACCAATACCATTATATCCTTATTCAGTGATACAAATAGATGGTCATAAAATTGATATGCTCTATACTGTTGAAGTCCGTAATAAGCATGATGAGATTGTTTTGATGCCTGCAACAAGAATGTGGCTGATCGCTGTCATTGATGCTGCAACTAGGACGGTCCTTGGATATAGCTTAACAACGAATGAAAATTATAACCAATCAGATGTATTAAGGGCAATTAGAAATAGTATCATTCCAAAGGGAATCATGGAATTTACTTTAAAAGGATTGAGTTATCCAGATAATTATGGCTACCCAAGTTTAGCCATTCCGGAATTGTCTTGGGCGATGCCTGACACCATTATGCTTGATAATGCAAAATCACATTTAGCTGAAAACACAATTAGTAAACTCTGCTCGACGCTAAAATGTTCTCTTAATTATGGATCTGTCGCAACCCCTGAAACGAGAGGAATTATTGAACGACTTTTTGGGACATTGGAGGAAAGTGGATACCACAGACTACCATCTACAACAGGAAGTAATATAAATGATTCACGCAGGACTAATTCAGAAAAAGATGCAATCAAGTATCAAATTCGTTACAATGATATTTTACAACTCACCGAATATTTTATTGCTCTCTATAATAATAGCCCACATACTGCGCTAGATAACCAGACACCGCTAGAATGTATTAGAAGAAGAGTAATAGAGGCAGGAATGATGCCATCAATTGCTGATGGAGACATGAGAGATAGAGTTTACCGATTGATCTCATCTACGGAACTAAAAACTGTACGTGGGAGTGTAAAAA
>JAEWPQ010000314.1 GCA_023460575.1 Bacillota bacterium | reverse complement strand
AAGCAGGGGTTTTCATAGAAAAGAGAGGTGGAATAAGGTGATCTATACATTGACAGCAAATCCGGCGATTGATATGAATATCTCGTCTTATGGAATTATGGGAAAGGTGGTGAACCGTACTTTTGATGCAGTATATACACCCAACGGAAAGGGGTTAAATGTCAGCTACTGTCTGAAGCGGTTTCAGACCCAGTCCGCTGTTCTTGGCTTTTTCGGCGGTTTTTCCGGGAAGTATATTGTTGATGAGACCCGGAAGCGGGGGATTAAAGTGTATCCGGTCTGGGTGGACGATACAACCAGAATCAATATTTTTTTAAATGACGGAACCGAAGAGTATAAGTTTGTAAACGAAGGTTCCTATGTTTCACCAAAGAAGCAGAAAAATTTGTGCAGGCTGATGGAGACGCTTAACGATATGGATACGTTAATTATCAGCGGAAGCCTTCCAAAAGGACTTAAGGATACTTTTTACGATGAGGTAATGGAGATCTGCAGAAAGAAGCAGACGGCTGTTATTCTGGATATCAGCTCTTCCTGTTTGAAAGATTTAATAGGCTGCCGTCCGCATCTGATTAAACCCAATGACGAAGAGATTAAGGATATCTTTGGAATTGTAATGAGGGATGAGGCGGATGTAAAGGATGTGCTTAAGGATCTCCATGAAAGCGGTGCCAGAAATATCCTTCTGACTTTAGGCGAACGGGGGTCCTACTTTTATAACGGCAGTGAGCTGTACCATGCAGGAACCAAGAAAATTCAGCTGGTAAGCTCGGCCTGTGCCGGTGATGCGGCACTTGCAGGTTTTTTAAGTATATGGCTGAAGCAGCCATATGAGATTGAGGGTGCATTAAGGCGATCCGCAGCGGTAGGAGCCAATGTGGCAGAAAGCAGCGGACTGGGTTTCATGGATAAAGTTGAGAATTATGCAAAAGAGATTATTGTGAGAAAGGTGGAGGGAGTATGAATTTACTTGGAGTTACAGGCTGCCCTACGGGGATTGCCCATACGTTTATGGCCGAGAAGGCCTTAAAAGAAGCAGCTGGAAAACTGGGGTGTCAGATCAAAGTGGAAACTAACGGAGCAATCGGGGTAGAGAATGCATTAACTGAGGCAGATATCAAGGCAGCAGATGCAATTATTGTTGCAAGTGATAAAAGTGTGGATTTAGAGCGGTTTAACGGCAAGCCGGTTCTGGAGGTATCGGTGGGAGACGGAGTCAGTAAAGCGGAGGAACTGGTAAAGGCATGTCTGGAGGGGAAGGTGCCGGTCAGAAGAGGAACTGCAGTCCATAATCTGACTCCCGGTCAGAATAAGAATACTGCCCGTCAGATCTATAAGCATCTGATGAACGGTGTTTCTCACATGCTTCCGCTGGTGGTTGCGGGAGGTGTTCTGACAGCTGTTTCATTTTTATGGGGCATTTATTCCTTTGATCCGGCGTCAGAACAGTACAACGCGGTTGCAGCAATGATCAAGTCAGCAGGCGGTTACTCCATGGGACTGATGGTTACGGTCCTCAGCGGCTTTATCGCTCAGTCCATCGGGGGGCGCCCGGGACTGCTGGCTGGTCTTGTGGGAGGTGCTATTGCAGCTGGTACAGATGCGGGATTTCTTGGAGGAATTGTCGCAGGATTTTTATCCGGTTACCTTTCTCAGGGCGTTGTCAGTTCCTTAAGAAGACTCCCAAGGCAGTTAGAGGGGCTGAAGTCCATTTTTATTGTGCCAATTGTTACCATTGGAGGCGTAGGAATCATGATGATGCTCTTTGCCCAGCCCTGTGCAGCGCTTAACCAGTGGATGATGGCGGCATTGTCAAAGATCCAGAATACCAGTCCGGTACTGCTGGGAATTGTTATTGGCTGCATGTGTGGATTTGATATGGGAGGTCCGGTTAATAAAGCTGCTTATGTAACAGGAACCGTTCTTCTTGGACAGGGAAATTACTATTTTATGGCAGGTGTTTCGGCTGCCTGCATTACGCCTCCTCTGGTTCTGGCCATTGCGGCAACCCTTAAGAAAAACCGGTTTTCAGAGGAGGACCGGACTGCCGCTCTGGTAAATTATGTTCTGGGTTTTACTCATATTACGGAGGGAGCGATTCCCTTTGCGGCGAAGAATCCATTAAAAGTAATTCCGATTCTTATGTTAAGTTCCTCTATTTCAGCTGTTTTCACTTATCTGATGAAAATAGAAGTGCCCGCACCTCATGGAGGTTTCCTGATTCTTGGTCTGGTGAATAAACCGGCGGCATGGGTTCTTTGTATTCTGCTGGGTTCTTTTATTGGTGCAGTTCTTTATATTTTTGTGACTCCGATTGCAAAAAAAAATGCGGCTGAGTGGAAAGCTGATGATGATTTCTGCTTGCCGGATTCATTACTGAAAGAAGAGACAATATGCCTCTCTCTTGTAAATACCGGGAAGGAGGAGGTCATCGATGAAATGGTGGCAATGCTTTATGCAGATGGTGTTCTGCAGGATGCAGAGGCATTTAAAAAAGAGATTATGAAGCGGGAAGAGATCTCTTCTACGGCATTTGGCAGCGGCATTGCAATTCCCCATGGAAAATCACAGTCGGTTCGTATGCCAAGAGTTGCTGTGGGATTATCAAAGAAAGGAATTGCTTTTGAGTCTTCAGACGGAGAACCGGTATATGCCGTTTTCATGATTGCGGTGGGAGAGAAAGAAGACGAAGTTCATTTAAAGCTCCTTTCTGCCCTTTCCAAAAAACTCATGGAACCCGGATTTCTGTCCAGGCTGAAAGAATGTACACAAAAGGATCAGATGATACGGCTGATTACAGAAGAATAGGAGAAAGAAGATGCCATTAGTTACTTCGAAAGAAATGCTGCTTGATGCTCAGAAAGGCAATTATGCTGTCGGAGCCTTTAATGTGGAAAATATGGAAATGGTCATGGCAGTCGTGGAGGCTGCGCAGGAGATGCAGTCGCCTGTTATTCTACAGACAACACCATCCACCGTTAAATATGCCGGTTTAAACCTCTATTATGCCAATGTAAAGGCAGTGGCTGAGAGAGCTTCTGTCCCTGTCGCCCTGCATCTGGATCATGGAGATAGTTTTGAACTGGCAGTCCAGGCACTGAGGGAAGGGTATACTTCAATTATGATTGATGGCTCACATCTGGCATTGGGTGAGAATACCAAATTAGTCAGACGTGTTGTGGAGGCATGCCGCCCCTGCAGGGTTCCGGTTGAAGCGGAGTTAGGCTGTGTCGGAGGGAAAGAAGATGATCTGGTAAACAGCTGTGCAGGACTCACTTTACCGGATCAGGCAGTGGAGTTTGTCCAGAAGACCGGTATTGATTTCCTGGCAGTTGCAATTGGAACAGCACACGGAGTATATAAAGGAACTCCCCGCATCCGGCTGGACCTTTTGAGTGAAATTAAAAAAAGAGTATTTATCCCCCTGGTGCTTCACGGAACATCGGGAGTAGAGGATGATGTGGTGAGAAGCTGTATTCAGGAAGGAATCTGCAAGGTGAATTATGCCACAGATCTCCGGATTGCGTTCAGTGAAGGGGTGAAACGGATTCTCAATGAAGATAAAACAGTCATAGATCCAAAGATTTACGGAAAAATGGGAAAAGAGCTGGTAAAGCGCTATGTTCAGGATAAGATCTGGGTTTGCAAAAGCAGTGGAAGAGGGTTTTAAACAGCAAAGATGGAAAAAAAAAACCAGAAAGAATAATTACGGGTACTGTCTATATAATGGTAGAAATAGAAAGAATCCAGACCGTTGCTGGTAAGGGGGATACATGGTATTATCTGATGATCTGATCAGTGAAGGGTATACAATAGAGCTGGTAGAGGAAAGCGACTTAGACCAGTATATAAAAATAAGAAAAGATTTCTTAAAACCATTTGTGGATCAGTATTACGGCGGCTGGGTAGAAGAGATACAGATGATTATTGCTGACGATTTATTTCACAGAACAAGGAAAGATACCAGCTTTTTGAAAATATTAAAGAGTGGTGAGACCACAGGATTCTTAGCATACAGAGAACAGCCGGACCAGATCACTGATGTATCTGTTATGATGTCTGAGTCTGGCCGGGAGATAGAGTTATTGGGTGAGTTTCTTCATTTTATCACCCGGTTATCCGACCGGACTAAGAAACCTGTTTTGTTAACGGTGTATCAGTCAGCTCCTTTTGCAGATTTATACCTGGAACACGGATTTACCATTTATGGCACGTCAAGGACCCATTACCTCATGAGCTATAACATAGAGGATACCAGCGGCATGGGAGATTATAAGAATCGGATCTATGCCGCTGGTATCGGGAAAGAATAATGAAATCAGGTATAAGAAGCTTTCCCGGGATAAGGCATTAAGATCAGCTTACCTGTGAATAAAAGGATAGCGGCCATAGTTAAAACTGAAATAGTGAGATTGCCAGATTGAGCAGTGTTCATGTAAGTTCGCGTATCAAACCGGATTATGGTCAGACCTGATAATATGGGATACAGGCTGCGGAGTGTGACGTCTTTTATAAACATAGAGCTGTATCCGAACAGAAAGGATACAACAACACCGCCCATAAAGGCGTCCCGTTTTCTGCAGGTGAAAGCAATAATGGGGAGTACTGAAATATATGTAAAGATGGAAATGCCGGTCATCTGCAGAAAGCTGTTCCGTAATACGGAGGGATTAAGTCCGTTTATCCCGGTTATGAATCCCACGATAATTGTTACAATAAAACTGTAAAAACCAAATAATATACTTATTATGCCCATCGCAATCAGCTTTCCCAATACCAGTTTATGAAAACTGATTGGTACAGTAAAAATGTTTTTTAATGTATCGTCTTTATATTCACGGTTAATTAGATAGCCGCCGACCAGGGTGAAGATTACAGGCATGAAAGTTGTAGTACTATTCCAGATGGTATGATTGAAAAGAACGGTGAAGTTAAAATCCTGTATCTGTGCTTGGGGAATGGTGACTGTCTGTGTGAATACAGAAAGAATGGCGGGAAAAGCCATGCCGATCATACCAATAAGTAGTACATGTAAACGTCTTAATTTCATAAATTCTGTTCTTATAATACAAATCATGAGGTATTACCCTTTCTTAATATTCTCTGCTGCTATAGATCAGGATCATACAAACTATACAAATGATTGCTTCAAGAAGAAGTACACAAAAGCATAAGGGCGTAGAGGCAAAATATTGGCTGAAGCGATGATAAAACGCGGTCTGAACGTCTCCTGATGGTGTATAAAACTGATAGAGCCACCGGAAGATCATGGGGACAGGCATGAGTGTTCCGGTATGAAATCCTATGGGCTGCATCATGATTTGATCGCTGAAGTGCATGGCGTAGTTTAAAAGCGTATAGAAAAAAACAATGATAACGGATAGAATATAGCTTTTGTTAAACCAGACGACCAGTACAATGCAGGGAAGGGAAGCAGCCCACATCAGCAAGCCGGTTGATGCTGTCAGATAGAATTGAAAAAGTGGCTGAACCACGGGTATATCCTGGAAAACAGCATAAATAGTGCTGACGAAAAAACCTGTAATTTGAAATGCAATTGAAAATATCAGTAAAACCAGCAGTTTAACAAGCATCATTTTTATTTTTGAAACGGGAATACAAAGCAGATTTTTAAGTGTATTGTTTTCCTGTTCTGCGAAAAATAAGTTCACTGCCAGGATAATGAGTAAAGGCATTAAAATTAAAAATGCATTGTCCTCCCTGACTCCGGATTGGATATCTGCAAAATCTGATTCAGACAGAATAGCTGCATTAAAAAAAGGGAAAAAAAAGGCCGCCAGTATTCCCAGTGTAAAAATTCGCTTTCTTTTATATTTTAGAAATTCAGCAAAGACAAGATTAACCAATTCCCGCACCTCCTGTTATACGCCTGAAGTAATCCTCCAGAGTGTCTTCACAGGTATGTGCTTCAGAAACCTCTAAACCATTTTCTATAAAAGTGCGGTTTACTAAAGCTGCAGAAAGCTGGTTTTCATACACACGTATGCTGTGGTCCTTTCCTGCTGTAAAGTTTTTTGTGTTGAAATTCATTTCCAGGATTCTGGCAGCCTGAGAGGTATCTGAAACTATAAAATGCATGTATTTACTGTTTTTTTCTTCCAATTCAGCAAGACTTTCTTCTTCCAGCAAAATACCATGGTCGATAATTCCGATGTCATCTGCAAGTAAAGATATTTCTGACAGGATGTGGCTGGATATTAATATAGTTTTCTTTTTTAAGTGGCAAAGATCCCGGATAAAAGAACGCATTTCAGCAATTCCAATGGGGTCAAGTCCATTAATCGGTTCGTCTAAAATTAACAGCTCCGGATCATGCATAATTGCGAGGGCAATGGCGAGACGCTGTTTCATACCCAGTGAGTATTGAGAAAACAGCTTTTTGTCATGATAAGGCAGACCTACAATTTCCAGAGCACTTTGAACTGCATTGCGCGTTGGGGTGCCTTTAAGTAATGCGAAAATATTTAAATTTTCCGTCCCGGTCAGATTTGGATAAAATCCCGGTGATTCTATCAGACTTCCGATGCGGGGCAATATTTTATTGGCATCGTCTTTTACATTTTTTCCAAATATCCGTATTTCTCCCGATGAGGGGGTTGTTAAGTTTAAAAGCAGTTTCATTGTCGTGGTCTTACCGGCTCCGTTGCGGCCAAGCAGTCCATAAATGCGTCCTTGCTTTACATGTAGGTTTAAGCTGTTAACGCTTTTTTGATCTCCATATTGTTTTGTAAGATTTTTCGTTTCAATGATCAGTTCACTCAATTCAGAAAACCTCCTCTCTTATTGAAATTATTCTAATCCACGAACCTTGCATAAACCTTGCCGCTGCCTTGCAATAACCTTGCAATCAGTCTTGGGCAGCAGGAAAGTAAATAATAAAAGCAGTATAATGATCTGACTTACTCGTTACATCAATCCAGCCATTCATTTTTTCGGTCAGCTGTCTCGCAATTGATAATCCCAATCCACTGCCTTTGTCAGAACGTCCTTTATCACACTTGTATAAACGTTCAAAGATATACGGTAAGTCAGCCGGGTCAATTCCAATTCCATTGTCTTCAATTTGAATTATAATATTGGATTCTTTTTTTGATATCTCTATTGTTATTTTTGATGCATGACTGTGCTTTATAACATTTTGAATAAGATTATTGATAATTCGTTCATAACCGTCAGGGTCGGCATGAATGAAAACCGGATTTTCCGGGATATCTATATCATACTGGATCTGATTTTCTTCAAAGACAGGGATCCAGTTTATTAGAATATTCCGTGTCAGTTCGGTAAGCTGGATTTTTTCTGATGATAAAGTGAATTCGTTGGAGTTTAACTTAAACCAGTCAAACAAAAGATCTATATATTCCTTCAGACTGTGCGCTTTTAACCTTGCCGTCTCAATATAGTTTCCATGCTCCTCGGGACCGGCAATGCCCTTGTGCACCGCATCTAAATATCCGATGAGAGTAGTAAGCGGAGTTCGTATATCATGGGAGAGGCTGGTCATAAGCTGGCGGGTTGCTTCATCTTCAGCCTTTAGTTTATAGATCTGTTGCTCGTAGCAATAAACAATTTCATTTAATTTGTAGGAAAGCTCTGCAGTCAGATCATTGCGGGGAGCCAGAATTTTCCGGTTTCCGTTCCCGGCCTGTATATCGGATAAAGCTTCTGCCATTTCCTTAAGCTGCCTCCTGACCGCTATTAACTGAGTAAGCCAGACCGCTCCGCTAAGGACTGATATACATAGAAGGAAACTTAGAACGAATGTCAATGCCAACCCTTACACCTCCTTATTAAAGCGGTAACCAATTCCTTTGATTGTCTGAATATAGAAAGGTGCTCCCGAATCCGGTTCTATCTTTTTTCGAAGCCGGCTTATAATGGCCATGATATTGCTGTCATCATAAACATATGTTTCTTTCCAGACCTCTTCATATATCTGCTGTTTTGTTAATATTCTGCCCTGGTTTTTTGCACAAAAAAGTAAAACATCAAACTCTTTTGGAGGCAAATCAAAGGTTCCATTTTTGGTCGTTACACTTCGGCTGTCAAAGTCAATGCTCAATCCTTCATATATAAGCGGACGGTACCCGTTTCCCGCTCCATTAAAACGGGTGTATCTGCGGATCAGTGATATAATACGGGCAATTAATTCTTCCATAATAAAGGGTTTTGTCAGATAATCATCGGCACCGGAGCGGAGACCGTAAATTTTTGAGACGTTGTCATCTTTGGAAGTCAGCATGAGAATTGGAATATTACTTTTGCTGCGGATTTTCTCCAGCGTCTGAAATCCATCAAGTCCAGGCATCATCACATCCAGAAGAATGAGGTGGTAATCCTTTTTTTCAAGCATTGCCAGTCCATCCATACCAGATTGGCAGTAATCTGCGTTTATTGCTTCTTTAGCAGCACATTGTTTGATTAAAGTACACAAATCTCTGTCATCGTCAATTATTAAAATATGGCAGTCCAAATTTATCCCCCTTATACGAACCGTTTTTACTAAAATAGATACTCCTTCGTTTAAGTGTAAACGCAGAAATGGATAAATTCAAGAGAATTGATTTTATATAAATAAAATCCTCCCCCTGGAGAATGGGGGAGGAGGTGTGTAAGACATATTTGATGTACGGATTAACCGCGTTTCTAAATAATTACCGGCTGAATCTGCCTTCCCTCCAGCGCATACTCCAGAGTTTTACAGATCAGTTCCGTGTGTGCAATCATGGAATTGGGTTTTTTTGAAGGATTATCCTGACCGAAAGGTACAAAATAGATGTTTTTTACATTGTAAAGAACACCGATATTTTTAAAATTCATTCCAAGAGCATCATTGGTGGAAAGGGAGATAACCAGGGGTTTTTCGTTTCTTAAATGTGCTTTTGCAGCCATAAGAACCGGTGAGTCGGTAATTCCGTTTGCCAGCTTAGCCAGCGTATTGCCGGTGCAGGGGGCGATAAGAAGGATATCTAAATATCCTTTCGGGCCAATGGGTTCTGCTTCCTCCAGCCGGAGTATAGGATTATTGCCGGCTATCTCAGTAATTCGTTCCATATATTCTTTTGTGCTGCCAAACCGGGAATCTGTAGTCTGGACATTGGTAGAAAAAATGGGATAGATATCTGCTCCCTGGTCCGCCAGAACCTTAATTTCTTCTTCTATTTTGTCAAAAGTACAAAAGGACCCGGTAATCGCCAGGCCTACTTTCTTTCCTTCCAGTTTCATAGTGCACTCCTTTGCCTAAACAGTTTGAGATAAACAGGTGAGAATCGCTTCATACAGAATTTTCGCTGAGGTTTCGGGAGCATAGATTCCAGGGAGGCCAAGGCAGAGCTTTGCACGGATTCCCTGCAGCCTGCAGGCTTCAAAGTCCACACCGCCGGGGAAAGAGGCAATATCAATAATGACTGCCTGCCGCGATGCCAGGGAGACAAGCTCCTCACCAATGATCAGTGCTGGTATGGTGTTGAAGATATAGTCATAGCTGCCTATTTCTTTTTTTAAATCACTTAGTAAAACAGTCTGAAAACCCATGGATGAAGCAAGGGCCAGCTGGTTTGCTCTTCTTCCCGCGATGGTGATTGTAAGGTCAAGGCCTTTTAGCTTAAGGGCCAGGGTTTTGGCACATCTTCCAAAGCCTGTAATCAGGCATTTGCTCTGGTGGAGGCAGCCGGTGCTTAACCGGATGGCTTCCGCGACAGCGCCTTCTGCAGTTGCAATAGTGTTTTTTATGGTGACATCTTCCATATCCATATAGTCGAAGCAGCTAATTTCATTTTTTCTGGCATAATCTTTTACGTATGCCGGAATGCTGCCTCCAAACAGGGTATGGCCTGAGGTAAGATGGCTTAAGAGATTGCCAATTCCAAGGTCGTTCATTTCATGGTCAGAAAAAAGGCTGATTTTATCCTTGGTGAACGGTATGGGACAGAGAATGATATCGCAGATTTCCATGGATTCCTTCAGTGAGAAGTCCGGATCATCTCCGTCAGAATGAAGAACATTAAAAAAGCCGTTTTCAGTTAAAATGCGGCTTAAATAAAGCTGTCTTGAGTCGCCGCCTAATAGAAGAAATTTATGCATACGGTCATCACTCCTTATACTGGTTTATATGATAAAAAAAATGATTTGTGTATGGTACCAACTGGGAATGTTTGTCATATTTTTGTTAGTATGAACCTATTTTTTAGGAATGATTGTCTATGAATGATGGGATTTTTAAAGGCTCTGCTGCAGCCATTGTTACCCCCATGGATCAACATGGGAATTTGGATTTTACGGCTATGGAACGGCTGCTGAAATTTCAGCTGGATAATGGTACAGACGCGATTGTTGTAAACGGAACGACAGGAGAATCCTCAACTCTGGAAGAGAAGGAAAAGACTGAACTGCTGGAATTTGTGGTGCATTATGTAAATCACAGGGTCCCTGTAATAATGGGAACGGGAAGCAATTCCACGTCAAATTCCGTGAGGCTTTCCAGAAAGGCACAATCATTGGGAGCATCAGCACTTTTGCTGGTCACACCGTACTATAACAAGACATCTCAGCATGGACTGGTGGAGCATTTTAACACCATAGCGGACCGCGTGGATATTCCCATAATCCTGTACAACGTACCCACGCGAACAGGTGTTAATATTGAACCAGAGACCTATTTTAAGCTTTCTAAGCACCCCAATATAAGGGCGGTTAAAGAGGCAGGGGGGAATATCTCCCATATCGCAAAAGTAGCGGCCCTGTGCGGGGACCGGCTGGATCTGTATTCAGGAAATGATGATCAGACTGTACCGATAATGTCTCTTGGGGGAAAAGGTGTAATTTCAGTCCTGGCCAATATCATGCCTCAGGAGATGCATACAATGTGTGAACTGTTTTTTGATGGACAGATTAAAAAGAGCAGAGATATGCAGCTGGAGCTGCTTCAGATCATGAATGCCATGTTTATGGATGTGAACCCCGTCCCTGTTAAAGCGGCGTTATCCATACTGGGACTGTGTGAGGAAAAATACAGGCTGCCTCTGGTTCCGCTGAAAGAAACGGATAAAGTAAAACTAAGAGAGATCATGGAATCTTATTTCAACCATGTTTAGTACTTGATAATTTTAAAGAAGCGCTTCATAAAAATAAAATCTATGAAGCGTTTCTTTTGTGTTTATAAAAAGACCAGACTGCAAAGAATGGCGAATAGAGTTGCAATTTGAATTCCTCTGTAAGATAATAAAAGAAAATTTTATCAGAGGTGAATAAATGCTGGTGTCTAAATATGAATTTAATGTAAAATCCAGAGAAGATTTTTATATGTATCCGGAAAAATACCGTGTGGAACCATTTCGAATCTATGGGAACCTGTATTATACTGGAAATAAAAGTGTTGGTTCTCATTTAATCGATACGGGGGAAGGGTTGATACTTATTGATACTACTTATCCAACTACTTCGGCCATGCTGGTTCAGTCAATCTGGGAATTAGGGTTTGATCCAAAAGACATCCGTTATATCATTCATACCCATGGTCACTTTGATCATATTGGAGGAACAGCTTTTCTAAAAGAACTTTCCGGGGCGAAAACCTGTCTGGGAGAGGGAGATGCAGTCATGTTTGTTGAAAGACCGGAGCTGGTGTTAACACGTAACTGTGGCTGCAGCTATTTCAAACCCTTTGAGCCTGATCTGATTATGAAAGATGGAGATATTATTACCCTGGGAAATACCAGTATCCGGATAGTTTCCACACCTGGACATTCAGATGGAGTGATTTCTTTCTTTTTCGAAACGGAGGAGAACGGTGTCCGCCTGACTGCAGGTATGCACGGAGGAGCGGGACTCAATACATTGTGCAGAACATTTATAGAGCGTTTTAACAGAACGAAGTGCAGGGAAGAATTTCTGGAAGGAATAGAACGGGTATATGAAGAGCCGGTTGACATTATGTTGGGAAATCACGCGGGTCATAACCGGACTGTGGAGAAACGGCAGTTAATGATACAAAATCCAGAAGGAGCTAATCCATTTATAGATCCAACTGAATGGAAACGTTATCTGGATACGGTAAAGAAACGGTATGAGATCATGCTGAAGGAAGAGGAAGCAGGGAATGATCTGATAGAAATGTAAGAAAGCTGGTGGATTGGGATGTCTGGAATTGCATTATTTGTGCCAAGCGATGAGATGTATGAGCAGGCGAAGGGGATACTGAGAGAAAAAGACAATCATGTTACCATAGTAAAAAGAATCCAGGTGGAGGAGGCTGTTACAGAAGCACAGAAGGCCATTTCGGAGGGCGTTAATATTATCATAGCAAGAGGAAGGCAGGCAGCAGAGATCCGACGCCATACCAATGTAGCAGTAGCTGAAATTGTTATGACAGCACAAGAGTTGGGACTTCTGGTGATCCGGGCTAAAAGTATTGTGGAGAAAGAGTGCCCCAGGATTGGTATCTTCGGCTGGGGGGACATGCTATGTGATACAACATACTTTAACCAGTTATACCACGTTGATTTAAAACGGTATATATTAAAAGATTTTAATGAGTGGAGAAATACCATAGAAGAGGCGGGGAAGGATGGACTGGACATTATTATCGGAGGTCAGTCAGCGTTAGATGGGGCATATCAGATGGGAATCCCGGGTCTTTATATGTCTTCTACCGGTGAAGCCATACGGGTGGCGCTTAAAAATGCAGAGTCTCTTTACTATATGTCAGAAATTGAACAGCACAATTATGCTCAGTTTTCAACGGTTCTGGACAGTGCGTTTAATGGTATTATCAAAATCAGCGTGGCAGGAAAGATTCTGGTAATGAATCGTGCCATGGAGCAAATACTGGGGTGCAGTTCGGAACGATGTGTGGGGAAGCCGGTGACCCGTTTTTTAAAAGATCTTGATGAAGCTTCGTTCAATCAGATACTGGCAGGCAGTCTGGAAAACTATTCGACATTTCTGACGCTTCTCGACCAGTCCGTAGTTGTCTCTATGGAGCCCATTGTTGTGGGAACCCGTATTGACGGTGCAATTATTTCCTGTAACCGTTTAAAGCGGCTTGATATGAACGATAAAGACGTTATGAAGGAGCAGTATTTAAGAGGATATGTAGCTTATGGCACCTTTGATGATATCAGCAAGAATTTAAAAGATATGCATAAAATTGTGGAACTGGCAAAATTATATGCCCAGTCTTCCAGCCCCATGCTGATTGAGGCGATATCGGGTCCGGAATTGGAAGCGATTACTCAGGGTATTCATAATTACAGCATGAGAAAGAATGGCCCCTTTATTGTTATTAACATGGCAGGATTGACAGAGGACCAGCAGACGAGAACTTTGTTTGGCAGCAAAAGAGAAGGACAGGGGGAAGAAGAACCCGGAGCCATTGCCCAAGCCAATCACGGGACACTGGTGATTCAAAGTATTGACAAGCTGACGCTTCAGGCCCAGTACAATCTTATTCGTGCGATCCGGACAAAACGCTTAATCAGAGGTAACCGGATTGAAGATACACTGATGATTGATACAAGAATTATTGCATGTACGGCAAAGAATCTGACTCAGCTGCGCAGTGAGTTCAAGTTTCGGTCAGATTTGTATTTTACCCTGAAATCTCTGCGTTTGAAAATCCCGAATTTAAAGGATAGAAGAGAGGATGTGGAGTATTTACTGGATCTGTATACCAGAAAATATATGGAACAGTATTCCCGGTATCATGTGATGGCCCCTGGTGTAAAAAAGGTCCTTTTGGATTATCCGTGGGAAGGTAACAGTATTCAGCTGGAAGCATTCTGCGAGAGAATGATTCTGACAGTAGGGAAACGTACCATTACAGAGGCATATGTCAGGGATTTGCTTGATGAACTCTACCACCGGGATACCAGTATCTATGCAGTTTCATTGGAAGAAGAGGAAAAAATGCAGCAATGGAGTCCTTCGGGACCAGAGGAAAACCCGGAACGCTCACTTATTAAATCAATACTTAATAAGTATAATGGTAACCGTACCTTAACTGCCAGAGAACTGAATATCAGCACAACCACATTATGGAGAAAAATAAAAAAATTTGAAATCAGTGAAAAGTAACCATGGGCTCTTTTGCAAAGTGAAATGATTTTGCAATGGATTAATCGCTTTTGAAATAAATATTGAGCAATATGAAATGCATGCACAAAATGTAGATTGCGCATGCATTTTCTGTGTTATTGTGTCAATTGAATCGGGGGAGAAATGAGGCTATACTGTGGAAAGAATTTCAAGGCAAGTTATAACGGAGGCGCATATGAACAATACATTTCAGTTTCAGGATAACATTCAATTTGTCAAAGCAGTTTATTATAATTTTCACCCGATTCCATTACCGAAACCTTTTAAGGATGGGACTGGCGGAATGGGAAAATATGCTCCCGAACAGGGGTGTATTGAACTTTATGATTCAGAAGGGGCGTGTGCTCATCTGTGTGTGGGAAGAAGCTTTGTAAAAAATATTCTTCCAATGATTTTGGATGGAAAAAAAAGAACATACAGTCAGTGGAGAGATACTCTTTACTGGAAAATAAGAAATTCCGGATTTCAAAGTGGTCAGGCGGTAGAAGTGGGACAGGTGGATTTAATGATGCTTGACATTCTGGCACAAAGAGCCGGTAAGCCGCTGCACCGGTTTCTTGGAGCTGAAAAAGACTGGGCAGCTGCCTATAAAGGAGGAGGCTCCCTGCTTTTGGAAGACGAAGAACTGGTAGATGATATGGTCAGGTATGTACACGAAGGATATCAGACAGTAAAATTCAAGGTTGGCAGCAGTGAAGGAAGGGATATGGAGCGTGATATACGCAGGCTTAGAAAGGTGAGGGAAGCTGTGGGCTCCAGGATTGGGATTGCAGTGGATGCAAATCAGCGATGGAATGTTGAGGATGCGTATCGTTTTGCAAAATTGGCGGAGCCTTATGATCTGGCATGGTTTGAAGAACCCATACACTCTCATGATATGAATGGAATTAAACAGCTCAAAGAGTTGGGAGTTCCCATGCCGCTGGCATTTGGAGAATCGATGAGAATTTATTATGCTTATGAAACCTATGCGGAAAAGGGAGTGGATCATCTGCAGCCTTCCATAGGACGTATGAGCCGAATTGATGACATCCTGAAAATCCGGGATTTAGCCAGAAAGAAAGGAATAACTTTCTCCTCCGGAGGAAGAATTTATCTGAATGCCATTTTTGGATGCCTGTACGGTGAAGATGAAATGATTGAATATCATGAACCGATCAGTAAGCCGGTGGGTAAATATACCCTGTTCCAGCCAGAGGAAAAGAACGGAAGGTTTTACTGTCAGCCTGATCTGCCTGGAAATCCACAGCGTATGGATCTTGAAAAACTGGAAAAGGACGGGCTGCTGGAGAGCAAAAAAATATTCTGTACAGAATAAATACTATCGTTGCGGGAGGGACAATGTTGGAAAAAAATATCAGAAGAAATCTCCGGGTACCAAAATATAAAAATCCCAGGGATTTTATAAAAAAGAACTTTGGTTTTTTATTTATACTGCCCTGGTGGATCGGTTTTGCCATATTTAAATTCTATCCGTTTATGGCATCGTTTATTTACAGTTTTCATGAATACAATCTGTTCCGGACAGCTGCATTCGTGGGACTGGAAAACTATAAGGCGATACTTCAGGATAAACTGACAATGACGGCTTTTGGACAGACATTTAAGTATGCGTTTTTTACAGTTCCGCTGGAACTTTCCTTCGCTCTGTTTATCGCATACATTTTGAATTTTAAAATAAGAGGAGTTAATTTTTTCAGAACTGCGTATTACATACCTTCTATTCTGGGAGGTTCGGTATCCATTGCAGTTTTATGGAGATTTCTTTTTAAAACAGAAGGTCTGATCAATATGATATCTGCTAAATTTGGAATGGAACCATTTAACTGGCTGGGAGACACCGGGGGCGCATTTCTGGTTATTGTGCTTCTGCGTATCTGGCAGTTTGGCTCTCCAATGGTGATTTTTCTGGCAGAATTAAAAGGTGTGTCAGCGGATCTGTATGAGGCGGCCTCCATAGACGGAGCCGGAAAATGGAGACAGTTTTTTAATATCACAGTACCTCTTATTACGCCGGTAATTTTTTATAATTTTGTAACACAGCTCTGCCATAAATTCCAGGAATTTAACGGTCCGTTTATTATAACAAGAGGAGGTCCTCTCCGGTCCACTACACTGGTATCACTGCTGGTTTACAATAACGCGTTTAAAAGCTATGAAATGGGAATGGCAAGCGCCATTGCCTGGCTGCTGTTTTTAATCATCACCACATTCACCATCATTGCTTTTGTCAGTCAGAAGTACTGGGTATATTACAGCGATGAGGATGGGAGGTAGGAACAATGACAAGAGAAAAGAAAGACAGAATGAATACATTTCTTTGCTACCTGGTCCTGATATTAGTAGGTACTGTAATGGTATATCCATTAATCTGGATGGTGGGTGCTTCCTTTAAAACTAATGCAGAAATCTTCTCAAGTATAGGATTCATTCCAAAATCACCTACAGTGGAGGGGTATGTACGAGGCTTTAAGGGTTATGAAGGAATGACGCTTCTGTTTTTTATGTGGAACACTTATAAATTTGTTCTTCCTAAAGTTGCTGTAACTGTTTTTTCAGCAGTTTTTACAGCATATGGTTTTGCAAGGTTTCAATTTATCGGAAAGAAGTTTTCCTTTGCAGTGTTATTATCTACGTTATTTTTACCTCAGGTTGTACTCAATGTTCCGCAGTATATTTTGTTTAACCAGATTGGCTGGCTGGATTCTTATCTGCCCCTGATTATTCCCTCACTATTTGCAGGAGATACCTATTTTGTGTATATGTTAATCCAGTTTCTAAGGGGAATACCCAAAGAACTGGAAGAGGCGGCGAAAATAGACGGCTGTAATGTGTTGCAGACACTGTGGTATGTAATTGTACCAATGTTAAAACCTTCCATTGTGTCCTGTGCTTTGTTTCAATTTATGTGGGCTTCCAATGACTTTATGGGCCCGTTAATTTACGTCAATACAGTAGCAAAATATCCAGTTTCCATTTTTCTGCGTATGTCAATGGATGCAGATGTGGGATTTGAGTGGAACCGGGTTCTGGCAATGTCGCTGATAGCGATTATTCCGTCATTAACAGTATTCTTTCTGGCACAGAATTCCTTTGTAGATGGAATTGCAGCAGGCGGGGTAAAAGGTTAAAAATAGAAATTTTTGGAGGAGGAGAAACATGAACAGAAACAAATGGAAACAGGCGGCGGTTTTTGCTTTATCTGGTTTAATGGCAGCATCTCTTGCTGGCTGCATGCCGACTGAAAGCACGAAACCCCAGGGGGAGACAACCGTATCACAAACACAGGCTGCGAGCCAGGGAGCAACGGAACCAGCAAAAGCGGAAGGGCTTAAAGTAAACACGACTGATCCCATAACTCTCCGCATGAACTGGTGGGGGGGAGACAGCAGACATCAGGCAACATTGGAAGGAATCAAGGCATTTGAAGCAAAGTATCCGAACATAAAAGTAGAAGCAGAATACGAATCGTTTACTGGTCATGAGGAAAAGGTCGCACTGGCTCTGAAATCAGGATCAGCTGCAGATGTGGTTCAGCTGAATATGGACTGGGTATTTAATTATTCGCCGGACGGAAGCCTTTTTTATGATTTAAACAAGGTGTCAGATATCATTGATTTAAAAGCATACGATAAAGCAGATCTGGATTACTATACGACGAATGGAGTTTTACAGGCGGTACCTGCAAGCAATACAGGTCGTGTCTTCTTCTGGAATACGACAAGACTGAAAGATGTGGGAGTAGAAATTCCTAAGAATTTAGATGAACTGTACGCCGTTGGAGAAGCTTTTGCAGCTTATAAAGATGGCACCTACTATCCCATTATTTTAAATGAACTGGACCGCATGACACTGATGGTTTATTATTTGCAGTGCAAATACGGAAAACCATGGGTAGAAAACTATCAGCTGCAATACAGCAAGGAAGTGATCCAGGAGGGCTTGGAATGGATCAGCTTATTGGAAGAAAAGCATGTAATTCCTACTTTGGAGGTTCTTGCAGGCGATGGTTCGGAACTGGTGGATACAAACCAGCGATGGATTGACGGGCATTATGCAGGTATGTATATTTGGGACAGCAACTTAAAGAAATACCAGGAGGCTGCACCTGGATTTGAATTTGAGGTAGGAGATTATATTCAGATGGGAGATTACAAAGGCGGCATGACAAAAGCCTCCATGGTATTTGCAATTCCCAAAACTTCAAAATATCCGGCAGAGTCAGCTGCGCTGATCCAGTTCCTTTTCGGTGATCCGGAAGGAGCAAAGATCCTTGGAGATACCAGAGGAGTGCCAGCCAACAAAAATGGTCTTGCATCTCTTGATTTATCCAACAGCCTGGCAGCAGTAGCAAATAAAAAGGTTATGGAATGGACTACATTTAAGTTTGACCCTGTATTTGAACGTTCTGCACTTAAAAATCCAGACGGTACTTATTATATGGGTATGCAGATGCTCAGTTATAAGCAGGATGATGCAGCAGGAGTAGCAGAATATCTGGTTGATGACATCAACAAACAGTTAGAAGCAGCGAAATAATTTTAAAAAGAGAGGGAGAGTTTATGAGGGAAATTTTAAAAAATCCAATCCTTCCCGGATTTTATCCCGATCCTTCCATATGCAGAAAAGGATCTGATTACTATCTGGTGACCTCTACCTTTGAGTATTTTCCGGGAATCCCTCTCTTTCACTCAAAAGATTTTGTAAATTGGCATCAAATCGGTAATGTACTCTCAAGGCCAGAGCAGCTTAATCTGGATGGAGTCCCATCTTCCAAGGGTATTTATGCCTCATCAATTTTTTATAATGAACAAAGACAGCGGTTTTATGTTATCAGTACACTCGTTAAGAATAATTTATACCACGATAATGTCAATTTCTATGTATGGTCAGAGAATCCGGAAGGACCATGGTCCCAACCTGTAGTTATAAAGGGAGCGGAGGGAATTGATCCATCTTTCGTATTTGACGGAGATAAAGCTTACTATCTGGGAAATTTAAGGCCATTTCCCCAGCAGCCGGAAAAAGGAAGGTATATCTGGCTTCAGGAACTAAACTTAGAACGGGGAGAATTAACCGGTGAGCGATCTATTCTGCTGAAACAGGGAGCATTTATGAATGCTGCTGCACCGGAAGGACCCCATATTTATCATATCGGAGACTGGTATTATTTGATGATTGCGGAAGGAGGTACGTTCCGCAATCATGCCAGCACCATGTTCCGCAGCAGAAAACTTACAGGCCCATATGAAGCAGATCCCAGAAATCCATTAATTACGCACAGAAATTTAAGGAGTGATTACCCGATTAAAAACCCGGGACATAGTGATCTTGTTCAACTGCATAACGGGGAATGGTGGGCAGTGCTTTTGGCTACAAGGCAGGATGGCGGGGATTATGGAAACCTGGGAAGAGAGACATTTGCAGTTCCAGTTGAGTGGGAGGAAGAATGGCCGCTTTTTTCACCGGGAACCGGACATGTTGAGTTTTGCTATCCTGCGCCAGATTTGCCGGAGCAGAAATGGAGGACTGAATCGGAACGGGAGAACTTTGACTGCATTGAGCTGCCGTATAAATGGCTTATGCTAAGAACACCCAGGTCCACGATATACAGCCTGACAGAAAGGCCAGGATTTTTGAGGCTTTATCTTCATCCTAATACAATCAGGCAGGAAAGTTTTTGCTCTTTTACAGGGTGCCGTCAGCAGCACCTGTGTTTTAAGGCTGCAGCAGCCATGGAGTTTGATCCTGTCAGGGTGGGAGAGACAGCTGGAATGGTTTTGCTAATGAATCATAAATACCATATACGAATCGAGTACGGTAATTTTGACAGCAAAAAAGAGTTGCGTCTTACCAGATGTTTTGATGGGAAGGATCAGATTCTTTTTTCACTCCCCTGGAATAAAAATAAAATTACATTGCATATAAAAATGAGTTATCAATCGATTGATTTTTCCTGTTCTGGCGATGGAAAAAATCAGGAAGTTCTTATGAATGAGGTGGATGGCAGTCTGCTAAACAGAGAGACAGCAGGCGGTTATACTGGAACCATGATTGGTTTGTATGCGTCTTCTAACCACACTGAGAGCCGCAACTTTGCGGACTTTGACTGGTTTGATTATTACCCGGAGTAATTAAATTAAGTGAAAACTTTATATTATAAATAGATTATCCTTCTTCTTGCTATCCCATTATCCCCATGCTATATTATAGTATAATTATGGGGAGAAAGGATGTCTATGATAAACAAGAGGAAAAAACGCATATTTACAAAACTGCTCTTTGGGATTTCAGCTCCAGTCATAGTAATTTTAATTCTATCAGGATTTCTTATTACTATGCAGGTTGGAAAGAGCATGGAACATCAGTCTACGGAAAATCTTAATTCGGCATCCTTAGCTGCAGCAAATCAGGTGGATTCATTTCTGACTTTTTATCTGGCGGAGATGAAGAGTGCGGCAGCAAGCCAGCAGGTAGAATCGTATTTAAAGAATGCCACCGGAAAAGTGAGAATGCCAGACAGTGAGGGATATCCGGAGATTAAGAAAACGCTTGATAAGCTGCAGGCGACAGATAAGGATAACATTCTCGCCGCATGGATAGCAGATCTGGATTTAAGCCAGGTAACACAGTCGGACAACTTCACATCGAAAGACGGCTGGGATATCACAGGCAGGCCCTGGTACCGGGCCATGGAGCTGGATCACCCCATATTGACGGAGCCGTATGTGGATGCCAGTACAGGAGGAGTCATTGTCAGTGCAGTCTGCGGAGTTTTTGACAGCAGCACTGGAAAACCCCTTGGTGTGATGGGACTGGATATTAAGCTGTCCCAGCTTGTCACAATTATGAGTGATTACAAGATCGGAAAAGATGGATTTGTGGTTCTGGCTACAGAGGGAGGACAAATCGTATACCACCCGAACGATGATATGATTCAGAAGAATGTTACGGAAACCGACATGTCTGATAATATTAAGCAGGCAATAACCGGACAGGCAGCAGGCAGCTATGAGTACACGATGAATAAGGAAGAGTATTTTGGTGCTGTAAACCGGGTTGGGGACTCCGGCTGGCTAGTACTCTCAAGTATTCCAAGGTCAGAAGTGCTTGCTTCCCGTATGGCTGTAACTGCAACAATTACAGCTGTCTTCTTACTGGGATCAGCTTTACTGGTATTATTAATTATTCTCATTTCCAAGGGTATGACGAAACCGCTTAGAAAACTGTCTAATGTTGCAGAACAGATTGCGGAAGGCAAGCTGGATCTTGCCATGGAGAACTTTGATAATGATGAGATCGGTATGGTTGCTGCTTCCTTAGGCAATACAGTAATGCAGCTGAAAGATTACGTAAACTATATTGATGAAATTACTTCGGTTCTCAACCAGATTGCAGACAGGAATCTGACGTTCCAGCTGGAATACGATTATAAAGGGAATTTTGAAAAGGTGAAGAATGCCCTGCTTAAAATCCGCAGTACACTGACCGTTACAATGGAAAGGATTGTATCTGCATCGGATCAGGTCGCTTATGGATCACAGAACATATCCGCCAGCTCACAGGCTCTTGCCCAGGGGGCAACAGAGCAGGCCAGTGCGGTAGAAGAGCTGGCTGCCACCATCAATGATATCTCCCATAATATTGATAAGAATGCGCAGGACTCCACCAGTGCCAATGAGCAGGCGGTTGCCGCCACCGGTGAGCTGGAAACCAGCAGCAGACATATGGAAGCTCTGGTTACTGCCATGGAGGAAATCAGTGAAAATTCCAGGGAGATCAGCAAGATTATAAGAACCATAGAAGATATTGCGTTCCAGACCAATATTCTGGCCCTGAATGCGGCGGTGGAAGCAGCACGGGCAGGAGAAGCGGGAAAAGGATTTGCTGTTGTAGCCGATGAAGTCCGCAACCTGGCATCAAAAAGTTCGCAGGCAGCTCAGAATACCACACATCTCATTGAAGGTTCGATTCAGTCCGTTATGAATGGCTCCAGTCTGGTGAAGGATGCCGCAGAATCCCTGTCAACAGCGGTCATGAGCACCCGTTCTGTTTCCGAGATGATTGAACGGATCTCGGAAGCGAACGTGAGACAGTCTGAAGCAATCCGCCAGGTCACTGTAGGTATCGATCAGATCTCGGCAGTGGTACAGAATAACTCAGCAACAGCAGAGGAAAGTGCAGCTGCAAGCAAAGAACTGTCTGATATGGCGGTTACATTAAAAGAACTGGTAGATGAATTTCAATTAGATCAGCATTAAAATAAGAGGTTGTCGGAAACTAACAGATTATAGTTAGTTTTTGACGGCCTCTTGTTTGTTTTTTTATGTATTGGTCAGGCGGTTTTTTGATTTACCAGA
This sequence comes from Bacillota bacterium, assembly GCA_023460575.1. GTDB lineage: Bacteria > Bacillota > Clostridia > Lachnospirales > Lachnospiraceae > Lacrimispora. The sequence goes on along the minus strand of JAEWPQ010000314.1, from coordinate 7,012 downwards.
AAGGCGGATAACGATTCCAGAACCTCATCATGGCTGTTGTTGTAAATGATCAATTCCAGATCGGTGTCTGAACAGAGGGTCATAATACCCAGAATGGATTTGGCATCTATGATAATACTTCCTCTGCAGATGTCCATATCACAATCAAACTGGTTCGCTGTCTTTACAAATGCAGTTGCTTCTTCAATGTTAGTTAAACGTATCGGATATCTTTTCATATGTCGTACCTCTTGCGGATTGTAATGATTGTATTAAAATGAATACATCACTAGATTATAGGATCTGTTTGAGAAATAAACTATGTCTAAATTTGTATAAAAACCGTCTTTTCTTGCAAATAATGAAGATAAGGTGCTATAATAAACTGGGGGAAGGGCATGTGAGTCTGCCGTTTGGAGGTCAATATGGATGAAGAACTTCTGAAATTTTTAAGGAACACATCGGAAGAAAAAAACGGTATTATCAAAAATGCATCTTCAATTTTAATATATGGTATAAAAGAAGGGAAAAGCAATGTAGTGGATAAGGATCTTGTTATTGAATCCGGGAGGCTGATGGATCTTTACTGCCAGCCGCCACATATAGCGATTCCTGATCACAGCCACAATTATGTGGAGCTGGTTTATATGTACAGCGGTTCCACCACTCAGGTGATCAATAAAACCAAACGAATCGTACTGGAGACTTATGATCTCCTTCTTTTAAGGCAGGGCACCAGCCATGCGATTGAGCCTGCAGGGGAGGATGACATAGCGGTTCATTTTTTCCTCATGCCGGAGTTTTTTTCCCACCCGTCTTTAATTACTGAGGATGGAAGCATTTTGAGACATTTTATTGCCGGTGCGTTGTTGGAAAATCATTCGGTAGCGGATTATCTCCATTTCCGGCTGCAGGACATCCTGCCCGCCAGGAATCTTTTGGAGAATATGATCTGGTCTCTCATGATGGAGAAAAAGTGCAGACAGGAGATTAATCAGGCGACGATGTCCATGCTGATTATGGAACTTCTTCATGATGCGGATAAGGTGGAATCCCATGACGTGATTCAGTATGAGGAGCAGATCGCTTTAACCGCATACCAGTATCTGGAAAGTCATTATTCCACTGCTACATTGGAGGAATTCTCCTTAAAGGTCATGCAGCCGACCTATTATGTAAGCCGCCTGTTTAAGCGGTATTATCAGATGACTTTTACTGAATGCTTACAGCTGATCCGGCTTTGCAGGGCTGCTAACTGTCTGACTGCATCCTGTAAACCTGTGGAAGAAATTATACAGGAAATCGGATATGAAAACAGCAGTTATTTTCACCGTCTGTTTAAAGAACGTTACGGTCTGACACCGAAACAGTACCGGGATAAGTTCAGGAATTAATTCTGAAAAGATTATGAAATATACGTTCATAACATTGACTTTGACTGGATAGCTTATTATAGTTAAGTCAAAGAAAAGGGGCGATACTATAGAATGAATCAGATGAGAGATCAGTTTATAAGGTTTATGACAGGAAGATATGGCGCTGATAAGCTTGGACGGTTTTTGACAGCAGCAGCATTTGTTTTATTTGTAGCAGGTCTGTTTATACGTAATCCCCTGGTGGATTTCATTGCGGTGGCGGTCCTGTTAGTAAGCTACTATCGTATGTTTTCAAGAAATATCAGGAAACGTTTTGAGGAAAACCAGAAGTTTGAGCGCTTTTATTTTAAAATAACGGAAACATTCCGCAGATGGCGTTTCCGGTTTCAGCAGGGCATGAAGTTTCATGTTTACAAATGCCCCGGCTGCGGACAAAAAATCAGAGTACCAAGGGGTAAAGGGAAAATAAAAATTCATTGTCCCAAGTGTAATACTGATTTTATTAAGAAAAGCTAGTGATCAATATAGAAGGGAATAATTATGAATTTACAATTTAAGCCGATAGAGGCAGCCGATGTTGAAAAGATAACTCCATTTTATGCCCTGCGGCCAAATAAGACCTGTGATAGTGTATATCTGGATTGTTTTATCTGGAGAGAGTACTATCATGTGAAGTACGCGATCAGCGACAATAAAGCGCTGCAGTTTTTAATGGAGAAAGATGGCCAGCCATTTACAGCTATGCCTATGTGCCGGGAGGAAGAACTTCCTTATTATTTTAATGAGATGAAAGAATACTTTAATGAGGTTTTAAAAAAGCCTCTCAGGATCTCTCTGGCAGATGAGGCGGCTGTTCAGTATTTGAATCTGGATCCTGATAAGTTTGAGGTAAAAGAGGTTGAGGACTTAAAGGATTATCTATACGATGCGGAATCATTACGTACACTGGCAGGGAAGAAGCTTCACAAAAAGAAGAACCATCTGAATTCCTTTTTAAAGGAATATGATGGAAGATACGAGTACCGTACACTCTGCTGTTCGGACCGGGACAGTGTGGTGGAATTCTTAAATACGTGGTGGGAGAACAAGGTGGAAGCCGCGGAGTTTACCCGTCAGTTGGATTATGAAGTTATGGGAATTCACAGTATTTTAAAGAACTGTTCTTTTTTAAATGTAAGAATGGCAGGCGTCTTTATAGACGGAGTATTAAAGGCATTTACCATAGGAAGCTACAACCCGTATGAAAAAATGGCTGTTATCCATATTGAAAAAGCCGATCCTGATGTAAAAGGTCTCTACCAGTTTATTAACCAGCAGTTTATAACCCACGCCTATCCGGAAGAGCTGTTACTGGTAAACAGGGAAGATGATGTGGGAATGGAAGGTTTAAGAAAAGCGAAAATGTCTTATTATCCAGTTGATTTTGCAAGAAAATACTCAGTGGTACAGAAGGGTTTCTAAACTATGGTACGGTATTTGAAGCAGGAAGAAAAAAGTGAAAGCCGGGCGTTATGGGAAAAAGTTTTTTCTGAGGATACCAAGAGCTTTCTGGATTATTATTATTCGGACAGAGTCCGGAAGAACAAGATTTTGACTGCATGGAGCGGGGATCAGGCAGCTGCAATGCTTCATCGCAATCCCTATGAGGTGGTAGTGAAAGACCGCATATGGAAGGTGGATTATATTGCGGGAGTGGCTACTGATCCGGCATTCCGTCATCAGGGCTATATGAGAAGGCTGCTTGGCCGGTGCTTTTTGGATATGTATATGGAACGGATGGAATTTTGTTTTTTGGTTCCGGTTGATCCTGCCATCTACCATCCCTTTGATTTTACCTATATCTGTGATCTTCCCAAGCGGGTACTGAACGAAAAGGGCAGAACCCAATTAAGCCGCCGTGCTTTTATGGAACGGTCTGATGACTGTAAGGAGGCTGCAAAGTTTGTGGGCCGCCAGCTGGAAAAAAAGTATGAGGTATATGCTCACAGAGATGAGGAGTATTACCGCAATTTATGCAGAGAAGTAAGAAGCGACAGCGGAGATATGATTCTTCTTTTTACCAGAGATGAAAGAGAGCGGCTTGCCGGAGTCTGGGCTTATTACGGAGAGCTTGCAGAAAATCAGAGAGAGCTCATCGTTCTTGGGGATTATGTAAAGGAAGTCGGTAACTTAAGGCCTGCTGTTATGGGACGCATCATTCATCTCGAGCAGTTTGTTAAAGTGATCAGACTGAAAGAGGATTGCCCTGTCAGCGAGATGGAACTGTTTATTGAAGTGAAAGATGATTTTATACGCCAGAACAGCGGGGTATTCCTCTGGAAGCTTAAAAAAGACGGCTCTGTTATGACTCCGGTGTCAGAGAATAATAAGATAAAACCGCACCTGTTTATGGGAATCAGTGAACTGACTTCCTGGCTTTTTGGATATGAAAAGCCGGAGGTTCCGGAAAACCGGCAGACGATGGTAGACAGGATAAGACCTTTAAATGGAGTGTTTTTCGATGAAATAACCTGATTTTCAGCTGCTGGAAATCAGAACCGGGCGGATTCAGCTGAATCCGCCCCTGCAAGTTGGAGGGTTAAGATGATGAAGGAACAAAGTCTGTTAAAGGACTGGATCAAAGAAAGCTGCAATATTGTATTTTTTGGCGGCGCAGGGGTATCGACTGAAAGCAGCATTCCTGATTTCAGGGGCGTGGACGGACTCTATCATCAGGAGTATCGGTATCCTCCGGAAACCATCATCAGCCGCAGCTTTTACCGGTCTAATCCTGGGGAGTTTTACCGTTTTTATAAAAACAAAATGCTGTTTCCTGAGGCAATGCCCAATCCGGCCCATTTAGCCCTTGCAAAGCTGGAAAAGGTGGGAAAATTAAAGGCAGTTATTACACAGAATATCGACGGACTTCATCAGGCAGCAGGAAGCGAGAATGTGCTGGAACTTCATGGATCGGTCAGGAGAAACCATTGTACCAGATGTATGAAGTTTTTCACACTGGAAGACATGCTTTCTTCCATGGGAGAGGATGGGATTCCAAGGTGCAGCTGCAGCGGGCTGATCAAGCCGGATGTGGTGTTATATGAAGAAAGTCTGGATGAAGGTGTACTCAGCCGGTCTGTGGCTTACATCTCTCAGGCAGATATGCTTATTGTAGGGGGGACTTCACTGACGGTCTATCCCGCAGCCGGACTAATTGATTATTACAGAGGAAATAAGATGGTGCTCATTAACAAAACCGTTACCCCGATGGATGACAAGGCGGATCTGGTGATCAGCGGAAGCATTGGGGAGGTGCTCCACGACGCAGTGGGAGACTGAAGAACGGTTCGTGATTAGAAGGAGAGTAGAACGATGTATCAGGCAGCTGAAAACAGATATGATAGTATGAAATACAAGCGCTGCGGAAGAAGCGGAGTCATGCTTCCCATGGTATCTCTGGGATTATGGCAGAATTTTGGACTGGAGAAGCCATTATCAGAGCAGAGAGAAATTCTCTTAAAGGCTTTTGATATGGGAATCACCCATTTTGATCTGGCAAACAACTATGGATTTCCGGCACCTGGAAAAGCAGAAGAGAACTTTGGAAAGATTTTAGAGAGTGATCTGCTTTCGTACCGGGATGAACTCATTATTTCTACAAAAGCCGGATATGATATGTGGCCTGGTCCGTATGGAAACTGGGGTTCCAGAAAATATCTCATGTCCAGCCTGGATCAGAGTCTGAAACGTATGGGGCTGGAATATGTGGATATATTCTACCATCACAGGCCAGATCCTGAGACTCCTTTAGAGGAGACCATGGGAGCATTGGCAGATATTGTAAAGCAGGGAAAGGCGCTTTATGCAGGAATATCTAATTATGGTGAGCAGGAAGCGGTAAAAGCGATTTCCATGTTAAGAGACATGGGAGTGCCGTGCCTCATTGACCAGCCAAGATATAATATGCTGGAACGGGGAGCGGAGGACGGTCTGTTTGGGGCTCTGCTTGAGCAGGGAACTGGCTGTATCTGCTACAGTCCTCTTGCCCAGGGCGCATTGACAAACCGGTATTTAAATGGTATTCCGGTTGATTCCAGGGCTGCCAGAAAGGGAACGACCATCGGCGGACGTTATCTGACTGAGGAACGGCTTAAACAGATTAAGAGCCTTGATGCGCTGGCTGGAAAGAGAGGCCAGACACTGGCACAGATGGCGCTTTCCTGGGTCCTCCGGGAACCTGCTGTGACATCAGTTTTAATAGGTGCCAGCAGTGTAAAGCAGCTGGAAGATAATGCAGCCTGTCTGGAGAATCTGTCATTTACTGAACAGGAGCTGGGGGAAATTGATCTAATATTAAAATAGCGCGTACGGGACAGGTGTATGATATGATTTATGAAGTTGGAGATGTTGTAAAATTAAAAAAACAGCATCCATGCGGGAGCCAGGAATGGGAAATCCTGCGTGTTGGGGCTGATTTTCGTTTGAAATGCATGGGCTGCGGTCATATGATTATGGTACCCAGAAAGCTGGTAGAGAAGAATACAAGGGGATTAAAGGGTAAAGATGGACAGCCAAAGTCATAAAATCCTAATAATAAAAGAAAAAAGTGCTGAAATTGGGAAAAGGACTTGCTTTTATCAAAAATTTCCGGTATAATACTGTACCGTGACATATATTAATCCTTGCTCCTGAAACTGAAGTCAGGGGCCAGAGACCACAAGGAGGTAAACAAGCATGAACAAATATGAATTAACTATTGTTCTGAACGCAAAGCTCGAAGATGAAGAGAGAGCAGCTGCCATGGAAAAGATTAATGGTTACATTACTCGTTTCGGCGGAACTGTAACTGGCGTTGATGAATGGGGTAAGAAGAGATTAGCTTACGAAATTCAGAAAATGAAAGAAGGATTCTACTACTTCATCAAATTTGATGGCGCGTCCAATACACCGAACGATTTAGAAGAAAACGTTCGTATTATGGAGCCGGTTATCAGATACTTATGCGTGAAACAAGAAGCATAATAGATAAAGAAAGCGTGATCGTATGAACAGAGTAATCCTTATGGGCAGATTAACCCGTGATCCAGAAGTAAGATATTCCCAGGGCGAGCGTGCTATGGCCATCGCAAGGTACACCCTTGCTGTTGATCGCAGAAGCCGCAGAAGTCAGGACGGCAATGAGCAGACTGCAGATTTTATCAACTGCGTCGCATTTGACAAAGCAGGCGAATTTGCAGAGAAGTATTTCCGTCAGGGTATGAGAGTACTGATTTCCGGAAGGATCCAGACTGGAAGTTATACGAATAAAGACGGCGTTAAAGTATATACAACAGATATCGTTGTAGAAGATCAGGAATTCGCAGACAGCAAGGGCGGTGCACCAGGTGAAGGCGGCGGCTATCAGCCAACCTCCAGACCAGCTCCCTCCAGTGCAATCGGCGATGGATTTATGAATATCCCGGATGGAGTCGAAGACGAAGGACTTCCATTCAACTAAATCTAACAGGAGGTATACCAATGGCATTTAACAGGAATGATAAAGCTGATGGCGCTAAGATGAGAAGAGGCGGCATGCGCAGAAGAAAAAAAGTATGCGTATTCTGCGGCGAGAAGAATGGCGTTATCGATTATAAAGATGTAAATAAATTAAAAAGATACGTGTCTGAAAGAGGAAAAAT
>JAEWPQ010000313.1 GCA_023460575.1 Bacillota bacterium | reverse complement strand
GGAAAAAAAGCATCTGAGAGCAGTGCAGGAACTGCTGAGGGCGGAGCAAAGACGGAAGGAAGCGGGGAGCCGGCAGTTTATAAGAAACTTTATGGAAGAGAGGCAACAACTCTTAACTATCTCACCTCTTCCTCAGAAGATGATTATAAAATCGGTGCAAATGTGATCGATACTCTGGTGGAATACGACAGCAAGGGACAGATTAAACCGGGTCTGGCAACAGAGTGGACTTTTGATGATGCAACTCTTACCTGGACTTTTAAACTCAGAGACGCAAAATGGGTAGACAATACAGGCAAAGAGGTTGGAGCTGTGACTGCCCAGGATTTTGTGGATGCGATGAAGTATGAACTGACTCCGGAATATGAAAGTGCCAATGTACAGAATTTATTTGGAATTATTGCCAATGCCGAAAATTATTATAACGGACTGGTTTACAACGGTGGTGCAGATAAGGACGGAAAGGTATGGCAGCCGGTTGAGTTCTCCCAGGTTGGCGTTAAGGCGGTAGATGAACATACTCTTACCTATACTCTTGAGAAAGAGGTTCCTTATTTCCTGTCTTCCCTGGCTTATGTGGTTTATATGCCGGCTTATGGTCCTCAGCTGGAGGAGCTTGGAAAAGATTTTGCAACAGCAGCAGATAAAATGTATTATAACGGTGCTTATTATCTGGAGGAATTTTCTCCTCAGGAAAAGCATGTTATGAAGAAAAATAAGTTAAATTTCGATGCGGCACTGGTTTATCTTGATGAAATCCGGGAAATTTACAATGCGGAATACAATACAATCGGACCTGAGATGGTGAAACGGGGCGAGGTGGATTATGCGGAGCTTTCATCTGATATTCTGGATGACTGGATGAGCAGTGAAGAAACAAAGAATTTAATCAGCAGGGAGAGACCGAAAACAAGTTACTCCTATTTCTACTGCTTTAACTTTAATCCACAGTTTGATGCCCAGTATGAGCCGGAGAACTGGAAAAAGGCGGTGAATAACGAAAACTTCCGTAAGGCGTTATCATCAGCGCTTAATAAGTCTAAGGAAGTGGCAGTTTTAGAATCAGCCACACCAGATGATTTTGTAATTAACTCCATTACTCCGCCGAACTTTACCTTTAATGCCGAAGGTCAGGATTACACAAAGGTAGGGGATATGGCTAACTTAACCCAGACATTTGACGAGACAAAGGCAAAGGAATACAGGGATCTGGCAAAGAAGGAACTGGAAGCTTCTGGAGTGACTTTCCCCGTGAAGGTGTTGATGCCGTACAATCCGTCTGAAGTAAACTGGGATAAAGAATGCCAGGTAGCGGAACAGCAGATGGAAAGCCTTCTTGGCACTGATTTTATAGACATTGTCGTTGAAGCAGGCCCTGCTGATGGATTTTTAACGGAAATCCGCAGAAACGGTAAATTTGCTTTTATGAAATGCAACTGGGGTGCAGATTATGCAGATCCGGAGACCTGGACAGATCCGTTCTATCAGAAAAAGGGAGAAAGTGGATATGAACTGGGCTATAAGTATGGAAATATTGCAAAGGCAATCGAAGAAGGAACACCTTCTGCTGATGCGGCTTTGGAATACTTTACTCTAGTCGATCAGGCAAAAGAAATAAAAGTGGATATAAATGCAAGATATGAGGCATTTGCCAAGGCAGAGGCCAGTCTGGTTGATCATGCATTTGTGATTCCTTTCAGTATCTCTGTCAGCAAGTATGTGGCTAACAAGCTGGATGTATTTGAAGGGCAGTATGCACCTTTTGGAGTATCCAATCTCCGGTATAAAGGACAGCATTTAAATGATCACTTCATTTCCATGGATGAGTATAAGGCTAACCGGGATGCAAGTGAAAAATAAACGGTAAGGGAAAACGCCGGATCACAGGCTGCGCTTTTGGTCCGGCGGAAAAATACCGTCTGAAGGGGAGGTGGGCCTGTATTACGTCATCTTCAGAGAGTATTTTTACAAACTAAATAAAGGAGTCTGAAAACTGATGTTACTATACTTAAGCAAAAGAGTTGCACGTTCATTTCTTACACTGATCATCATTCTGACCGCTGTATTCTGTCTTCTCCGTCTCATGCCGATAGAAGGTTATTTCCAGAATTTTGATAAAATGACGCCTCAGCAGATTGAAGTGGGACTAAAAGAGATGGGATTATCAGATCCGCTGCCGCTTCAGATCGCCCATTTTTTTAAGAGCCTGCTTCATGGGGATCTGGGCATTTCCAGGATTTACCGCTCCAATGTTTCGGTATCGGATATTCTGGCTGATAAGGTTCCTGTGTCCATTAAGCTTGGAATCTGGTCTATGATTGTGTCACTTCTCGTGGGGCTTCCCATGGGGGCTTTAATGGCGAGATATCAGTACCGTTGGTTTGACAGGATCGGAAGATTTTTTATTGTTTGTATCCAGGCTGTACCGGCCGCTGTATATTTCCTTTATATCCAGCTTTATGGGACTCAGCTTTTTCATGTAGGGCTGCTGTTTGAGATTGATGATCCCAAATACTGGGTGCTGCCGGTTATTTCCATGTCTCTTGGAAATATTGCATTTTATGGGATGTGGCTGAGAAGGTATATGATTGATGAAAGTAATAAGGACTATGTGAGGTTAGCTAAGGCAAAAGGGATGTCGGAAGGTAAGGTTATGTTTAGGCATATTTTCCGCAATGCCTTTGTACCTCTGGCTCAGTATATCCCCACTGCATTTTTAAATACGGTGATCGGGTCTATTTATATAGAATCTCTGTACAGCATTCCCGGAATGGGTGGTCTGCTGGTGACAGTAATTAAAAAGCATGACAATGCCATGGTACAGGGGATTGTTCTTTTGTATGCCTGTGTGGGCGTACTGGGACTGCTTCTTGGGGATCTTATGATGGTTATGCTGGATCCAAGAATCAGCCTTGGAAAGAAAGCGGGTGACAGATGATGAAACAATTTTCTTACCGCCATACAAAGGAAGCAGAGTTAATCGAAAATATGGAAGAAGCGGAGCTGTTTACGTTCGGCGGATACAATGAGGCTGAGACGGAGAGAACGGGGTTCAGCAATTATTCTTACTGGAAGAGCACTCTTCATGCTTTTTTTAAAAACCGCATGGCATTTGCTTTGCTGGTGCTGTTGGCAGTCCTATTGGTATTTACGTTTGTACAGCCTTATATTCCGGGACAGTATGATCCCAACCTGATCATCAATGATTCCAGTGGAATGCAGTTTCGTAATATTCCGCCTGGAAAACAGTTTATTCTCGGAACTAATTCCATCGGTCAGGACTTATGGGCGCGTATCTGGTCAGGGACAAGAACTTCTCTGTTTATTGGTTTATCCGTAGCACTTGCGGAGGCTGTGATCGGCATTACGGTTGGGGTGATCTGGGGGTATGTCAGGAAGGCGGACTTTATTCTGACTGAAATTTATAATATCATCGATAATATACCAAATACCATCATATTGATTTTGATCTCTTACATATTAAAACCCAGCGTGAAGACGCTTATATTTGCCATGTGCCTTACGGGGTGGATTCAGATGGCAAGATTTATCCGCAACCAGATACTGATTATCAGAGACAGGGATTATAATGTTGCAAGCCGGTGCCTTGGAACACCGACGGTCAGAATTATCGTGAAGAATCTTCTGCCTTATCTGGTTTCTGTCATTATGCTTCGTATGGCACTTACCATACCGGCAGCCATTGGCAATGAGGTGTTTATTACTTATATTGGTCTGGGGCTTCCGGTTAATATTCCAAGTCTTGGGAACTTAATCAATGAAGGAAGAGCGCTCATTACCAGCCCGGCTTTGCGCTATCAGCTGGTTTATCCTACCATTATTCTTTCATTTGTAACTATTTCATTCTACATTATCGGCAATGCGTTTTCTGATGCCGCCGATCCGAAGAATCATATATAAGGAGGCTGCCAATGGAACGTGAGACGATATTAGAGGTAAGTGATTTAGATATTACCTTTGAACTGAGAGGAAAACGGCTTCATGCCATTCGGGGAATTTCGCTGGAACTTTATAAAGGGGAGATTCTGGCGATTGTGGGGGAATCGGGAAGCGGAAAATCGGTTTTTACAAAATCATTTATGGGACTTTTGGATAAAAACGGCAGTGTAAACGGCGGTAAAGCCGTTTACTACGGTTCTGATGATAAAGCGGCAGTTGAATTAACGGGGATTAAGAAAGAGAAAGACTGGTTAAAGCTGAGGGGGCATGAAATCGCAATGATTATGCAGGATCCCATGACCAGCTTAAATCCGTTAAGGACCATTGGAACTCAGATTATGGAGGCGGTTCTCCTTCATCAGAAAGGAAGCAGGGCTGAGGCTAAAAAGCGAACACTTCAGTATTTGACCGATGTTGGTATTCAGGATCCGGAGAAGCGGTTTTATCAGTATCCCCATGAATTTTCTGGAGGGATGCGCCAGCGTGTGGTAATCGCCATTGCCATTGCCTGCAATCCTCAGATTCTCATATGTGATGAGCCCACAACGGCTCTTGATGTGACCATACAGGCTCAGATTCTTGAGCTGATTAAGGAACTGCGGCTGAAATACAAGCTTTCTGTTATACTGATTACCCATGATCTGGGAGTGGTTGCCAATACGGCAGACAGAGTTGCTGTGATGTATGCAGGGGATATTGTGGAGATCGGAACCAGCGAGGATATCTTTTATGATGCAAGACACCCTTATACCTGGGCGCTTCTTTCTTCTTTGCCCCAGGTTGGGATAAAGGGAGAGGATTTATTCTCCATAGCCGGGACACCGCCTAATCTTTATGCAGATATAAAGGGAGATGCATTTGCTCCCAGAAATCCTCAGGCGCTTAAAATTGATTTTGTAAAGAGTCCGCCTTATTTCAGCGTTTCTCCTACTCATAAGGCGAAAACCTGGCTGCTTGATGAAAGGGCACCCAAGGCTGATCCGCCCCAGGTACTAAAAATAATCAGAGAGGGAGGTCTGTTCTGATGGAGCGGGAAGTATTATTGGAAGTAAAGGATTTAGAAGTGGCCTTCGGCGATCGGAAAAAGAAATATAAGGCGGTTAAAGGGGTAAACTTTAAGATTTATAAAGGAGAAACCTTTGGACTGGTGGGGGAATCCGGATCTGGAAAAACCACTATTGGCAGGGCTGTCATGAGAATTATTAAGGCCTCAGGAGGAGAAATTCTCTATAAGGGTCAAACGATAAACGGAGATATCTCAGGAGAACTGGACCGGAAGGTAATTCAGGAAATACAGATGATTTTTCAGGATCCCCAGGCATCACTGAATGAAAGAGCCAAGGTGGATTATATTGTCAGCGAAGGGTTAATGAATATTGAAAAAGGGATTTCTGAGCAGGAGAGAAAGGAACGGGTGAACCAGGCGCTTCTTGATGTAGGACTTCTTCCGGAGTTTGCCAGCCGCTTTCCGCATGAATTTTCAGGAGGCCAGAGGCAGCGGATCGGAATCGCCAGATCTCTGATTATGAAACCTGAGTTTATTATTGCAGATGAACCAATCTCTGCTCTTGATGTGTCGGTACGGGCGCAGGTTCTTAATCTTCTTACCAGAATGCAGAAGGAGCGTCAGATCACTTATTTGTTCATTGCCCATGATTTGTCGGTGATGCGGTTTATTACAGACCGGATTGCAGTGATTCGGAAAGGTGAGATCGTGGAGATGGCTGAGACGGAAGAACTGATCACCCATGCCATTCACCCTTACACCAGGTCACTGCTCTCGGCAATTCCCATGCCGGATCCAAAGCATGAGAGGGATAAGAAACTGATGGTTTATGATCCGTCTGTTCATGATTATACGACAGACCAGCCTTTCTGGCAGGAAATCAGAAAGGAACATTTTGTGCTGGCGAATAAAAAAGAGGCAGAAGAATATAAGAAACTATATGAGAGTTGATGAAACGGATGAAAGGCAGCGGATATGTCCGCTGCTTTTGGCTTGCATGTCCGGTTCTCAAATATGAAAGGAGGCAGCGATGGAACAGTTTGCAGTGATCATAAAGCCGGTAATTACCATATGGGACCGGCCAAGGGAAACAAAAGAGAACAGGGAAAAGAAAATTGTTTCTTCTATTGCAGATGAAGGAATATATGGAATGGGACTCCGGATCAGGGGGGATGAAGAACAGGGTTTTTATCCAGTTATGACAGCCTATCATTATCCGGGATATGTAAGAAAAGAGGATGTGGAACTGACCGGCCTTTCTGAACTGATTAACTGGGAAGAGGGAGGCCTGATGGTTATAGACGGGGTATTCGTGGACCTCATGTCCATGCCTAAGGTTCAGGGCGTAAGAATCATGAGTGTTCCAAGAGGAGCGCTTATAAAGGTCCTGGAGTTTGAATCCATGGAACCTGGCTGGGCATTGGTGGAGTTATTTGACGGACAGAGAGGGTTTTTGAGAAATCAATATCTGCGCCCGAAGGAATATTCCCAGAGCGGATTGTGGACAGGAAAGCTTCCTCAGAAAGAAATTGTGGATGAAAAGGAATTCCGTCAGGCGGTTGTGGAGAATGCAATAAAGTATTTAGGGACACAGTACCGGTGGGGAGGAAGAACGTCACTGGGAATTGACTGTTCCGGACTGACTTCAGAGAGTTATCTGCTTGGCGGAATCATTATTTTCCGGGATGCGAAGATCCAGGCAGGATTTCCTGTGAGGGAAATTCCAAAGGAAGAAATGCTTCCAGGAGATCTGATGTATTTTCCCGGACATATCGCCATGTATATGGGAAATGGAAGGTATATCCATTCTACGGGAAAGATCGGCAACAGCGGAGTGGTTATTAACAGTTTAAATACGGAGGCAGCGGATTACCGGGAGGATCTGGCCAGGAGCTGGTATGCTTCGGGGAGTATATTCTAAGGAAATGAAAGGGAGGATGACATGGATTCCAGATTTACATTAGAAAAAAGAATACAGGCGGAAATTATGAGCTACGACGGGAAGATGGGAATTTATTTAAATGATTTGCATGGGAATGTAATTGCTCTGGGGCAGGATGAAAAATACGAGACTGCCAGTACCATAAAAACTTTTATTCTCGCCTGTCTGTTTGATGAAGTTGAAAAAGGAAACAAAAGCCTGGAGGATTTTGTAGAATATAAGAAAGAGCACGTGGTGGATGGGAGTGGTGTGCTGGTATCTCTTGAACCAGGGGCTGTTCTGCGGGTAAAGGATGCGGCTGTTTTTATGATTATAGTCAGTGATAACGTTGCCACTAATATGATGATAGACTATCTGGGTCTGGATACCATCAACCGCTGCATAGAAAAGCTGGGGTGCAAAGATACAGTTATTTATAATCCCCTTCACTTTGACCGGTACCGGAGACTGGGAACCAGCACGCCGAAGGATTATGGCAGTATTTTTACAAGACTGGTAAAGGGAGAACTGATCAGTCCCCGGTCTGATGCTGCAATGATTGAAATATTAAAAAAGCAGCATTACAACAGCATGATCACAAAGGATTTTCCTCCGGTCTATATGGACAGTGACAATACAGATGAAATTCTGATTTCAGTCGCCTCAAAAAGCGGGAGCATGGATGCCTGCCGCAATGACGGAGGTATCGTATTTACCCCATATGGACCTTATGTGATTGTCATGTTTCATAAGGAATTTTCTGATGCCATGTATTATCCGGCTCATCCGGCCACTGTGTTCGGTGCCAGAGTAAGCCGGATGGTACTGGATCAGTTCCTGGCACTGGAAGGAAGATTCTGCCTGTAAAAGCTACAGGCTTAAAAGCTGTGTCAGATCATGGATGGTGTGAGTTGCGGCGGATTCCACGGAGAAATCTGTCCGGATGAAAAGACAGGAATCAATACCGGCGTTCACTGCGCCCTGGATATCGGAACTTAAACTGTCTCCTACCATAAGGGTTTCTTCCTGCTGAAAATCAGGAATATGATCGAAACAGTGTTTAAAAAAATGGAGAGAAGGTTTTTCACTTCCCACATTTTCGGAGATAAACATGCCGTCAAACAGGTCGTAGATTCCAGCCTGCTTCAGCCGTGTGATCTGGGTGGAGTAGACTCCGTTGGAAGCGGTGTAGAGCTTTTTCCCCATGCTTTTTAACTGCAGCAGTGTATCTTCTGCATGGGGGATCAGCTCCGGACTGTTGCCAAGAAAGCTTCGGTAGCGGGATTCTGCATCTATTCCGTCGACCTCTTTTTTCAGGGTTTGAAAGTATAAGGAGAATCGGGTGTGAAATACTTCTTCTCTGCTGATTTTCTCCTGTTCCAGAAGATTCCAGAGGTTTGTATTTATCTTTTTATATTCTTCCAGCATGCTGCGTTCAAAGGGAAGGCAGTAGGATTCTATTACATTCTGAAAGCTCCGCTCTTCTGCAGCATCAAAATCGAGAATGGTGTTGTCAATATCAATTAAGTAAGTTTGATACATGTATTCAGTCCTCCATATTCCAGTGCTTCTTAAAAAAGTCATAGCAGATTCCTAACAGCGGGGAAAGGAGCAGAACGCTGATTACGGTTCCTTCCCGGATCTGCAAAGGGGTACGCGCCCATAAGGTAAGGGCAATCGTAACAGCCAGAAATATCACGTCAAAGCTCATGCGTACAGCCGTGAATTTCCTGTGAAAAAGTTCCGTGATGGTCAGACAGAGGCTCTCCAGCGGAAAGCGGATAATTCCAATTGCCAGGACTGCGCCAAGGCTTAAGGAAGCAATGATCAGACCTGTAATATAAAGCAATAATTGAAAAAGATAGCTTTCAGCTGTAAAACCGGACAGAACCTGGTAAAGAAAAAAGTTAATAATAATTCCGTTTCCAATGGTAGCTATAATCTGAATGATGTCCTTATAGTTTAATCGGGTACGCCTGAAAAGTAAATAGCTGATAAAGAAAATGGTATTGATCATGTTTAATATGGTACCCACCTTCCACGGAATCAGAAAGGAAAGTGTAACTGCCAGTGCATTTAAGACACTCTGGCCGATCGCTGCTTTTAACTGCAGCGAAATTCCAAATCCAAAAAACACAAAGGATAAAATGGAATAAGCAATTAGTTGTGAGTTTTTCTTCGTCATTGTGTTCACCTCCGTAATATGATACCATAGATTCTGGATCACCTACTATGAGAAATATCATATCAGAGGAATTAATTATGAAACAAATTGTAACTTGTGAGATACCCGGCAGCTTATTAAAAATGGGGCAGGAGAGACATTTTTTGAAAGGCAGCAATATATTTAAGGTAGGGGAGTCCATATCCCGATGCTATTTTATCCGCCAGGGTGCGGTGAAAATATATATTGACCATGAAAACGGCCGCCGTTCCATTCTTGATTTTGCGGGAAGAGAGGACTGGCTGGGCGAGCTTTCTATTTTTTGTAATGAGGACTTTACAAAAGAAAACAGAGTGGTGGATGATAGTTACTGCCTGGAGTTTGATTTAGGAGAGATCAGGGATTTGTGCAAAAAGGATGCCGGGGTATCCTTTTATTTTGCATCCTATATCTCCGGCAAGCTGATGGCCAGAAGTTTCCGGCTCAGTGAATATTTGAATTATTCTCTGGAAAAAAGGCTTGCCTCTTTTATACTTACCCATCACAAGGAGGGGGTGTATGGGATTTCCCATACGGATGTCTCTGAATATATGAATGTCAGCTACCGCCATGTACTGTTTGTTATGAAAAAGTTCTGTGATGAGGGAATTATGAAGAAAGAGAAGGGGTATTTTATTTCAGATTTCGGGAGACTGAGGGAGATTTCGGAACGCTCTGAATAAAAAACAGGACCAGGGCTTGAAACTGAAAGCAGATGCTGACCGTCTTTTTCAAATTACTATTGTTTCATTTTCTATTTTTCGATATAATTAAAGGTATGGGTTTCAACGTAAATGAAGAAAAAGATTGGAATTGGATATATGGAAGTGGAACATAATGAAGATAAAAGGAGCACTGGAATTCTGCCCTTTGAAGATGGAAATTTCTGCAGTTACCGGATTGTAAAGTCCAACCGGAAAACCATGGCCCTGCAGATTTCAAAAACTGGTGAAGTCATAGTTAGGCTTCCTTTGTCCGTACCTTACCGTTTCGGACATGAGCTGATATTAAAAAACAGCAGCTGGGTGTATGAGGCGGTACAGAAGGTGAAGAGCCTGCCGGCCCGGCAGCAGCTTTCCTGGACAGACGGGAGTGTTCTGCTGCTTTTTGGGGAAAAGCGTACACTTCGTATATTGCCTGATTTTAAGAGAAAGGGAATTCTTATAAAGGAATCCCCAGGCCACTTAATTCTCACTGGTTCCATAAATTCTGAGGATTTATGGGAGGGAGAGTGCGCGGTCAGAACAGTTATTAAGCGTTGGTACAGGAAGCGGGCCAGGCAGTATCTGGAGGAAAAAACTGCTGTTTGGTCACGGATCATGAATACAGATTATGGAAGGATTGCCATCAGGGACCAGGCAACCAGGTGGGGGAGCTGCAGCGGAAAGGGCAATTTAAACTTTAACTGGCGACTTGTGCTGCTGCCGGAAGAACTGGCAGACTATGTGGTGGTACATGAACTTGCTCACCGGTTTTTTATGAATCATTCGAAAGCATTCTGGTCAATTGTTGAAAAAGAAATACCGGATTACCGGTCCAGGAGGAAGAGATTAAGAGAATATGAAAGTGACATCTATCAGGAATATTAAAATAAAAACAAAGCTGCTTTTACTGGGAGCCATCAGTATCCTGGGACTTTTATTTATTGGTACGGAATCTGTTATAACGGCAAGTAAGATCAATGAGGCCAGTACGGTGATTTCCCAGTCATGGGTGCCTGCCATCATTATTGCGGAAGAGTTAAATACCAGGACAGCGGATTACCGTATTAAGGAATATAACCATGTGGTTACTAAAAGTGGGGAGGACAAAACCAGGCTGGAGCAGGAGATGGAGGCTATCAGATCTGAAATAGACCAGTCCTTTTCCCGGTACGAGCTTTATATTGCTGACGAGTCGGACCGTCAGCTGATGGCGCAGGCGAAAGACAACTGGAATAATTATCTGGAATGCAGTGACCGCCTTCTTTCGGTCAGCCGTAAAAACAACTCCGAAGAGGCATCTAACATTATCATGGGAGAATCCAGACAGCTGTTTGATGAAGCGAGCAACGGATTTTTAAAGGTCGTGGATTATAACCGAAAAGGATCAGAGGCAGCCAGCATTGAAGGCGATCATTTATACATGCGTCTGGCGAAGATGAAAGTCATCAGTGTGGGTGTTGTGGGATTTTTAATTTCCGTCCTTGTTATTTACATTATAATTGCAATTGACAAGCCGGTTAAGGATCTTGTTGAAGGAACCAGGAGAATGGCAGACGGAGATCTTGACGTATATTTATCCTATCGCTCCATGGATGAGATCGGAATTCTCACTAATTCAGTCAATCAGCTGATTGACCGGCTGAAACATATTATTGATGATGAAAAATATCTGTTTAAGGAGATTGGAAGTGAGAATTTTGATGTTAAATCCACTTGTGAAAAGGCATACCGTGGGGATTTTGCACCCATTCTTTATTCCATTACCAGCCTGATGAGCCGTTTGTCTGCATCTAAAAAGCGCAAAGAAGGACTGCAGGAAAATCAAGGCAGTGGGAAGAAAGGAGTTAGGGAAATTACAAGGATCAGGAAATTAAAAGAGATGAAAGTATCAAAAGGAAAGACAGCAGAAGAGTGTGTAGTGAAGGAGATCAAAATAAATGGCGGCAGAAAAGTGGATGCTTCAGACCAAACGAGCTGATTTTAATGAAATGGCAGAGCTTCATCATATATCGCCTGTAACTGCAAGAATTATAAGGAATCGGGAAGTATTAGGACCGGATGCAGTGGAAAAGTATTTAAGGGGGGGACTAGGTGATTTACACAGTCCCTGTCTGCTGAAAGATATGGACCGGGCTGTACTGATTATAAAAGAGAAGATAAAACAGTTAAAACCCATCAGAATAGTGGGAGATTATGATATTGACGGAGTCTGCTCTACTTATCTTTTGTATCAGGCATTTAAGGAAACTGGTGCAGTGGTGGATTATGAGATTCCTGACAGGATTAAGGATGGGTATGGGATTAATGAATCCATAATCCGGGCGGCTTATGATGACGGGATTGACACGATTGTAACCTGCGATAATGGAATTGCCGCAGTAGAACAGATAACGCTTGCCAAAGATCTGGGTATGACAGTGATTGTGACGGACCATCATGATATCAGAAAAGAGGAGGGGGAAGAAGTTCTGCCTCCTGGAGATGCCATTGTAAATCCCAAGCAGGAAGCCTGTATGTACCCATTTCCCGAGATCTGCGGCGGTATGGTAGCTTTTAAGCTGGTACAGGCTTTGTATGAGGCTTTTGGTATTTCGAAAGAGAAATGGCTGGATATGGTGGAATTTGCAGCCATAGCAACAGTCGGCGATGTGATGAAGCTTCAGGATGAGAACCGCATTATTGTAAAAGAAGGCTTAAAACGCATTGGCAGTACAAAAAGTCTGGGGCTTTTAAAACTGATAGAGAAGAATAACCTGGATAAGGATCATATAACTGCATATCAGATTGGATTCGTAATCGGCCCGTGTCTGAATGCAGGCGGCCGTCTGGTGACTGCCAAGCTGGCACTCTCTCTGCTTTTATGTCAGGAAGAGGAAGAAGCAGACCGATTGGCTGTTGAATTAAAGGATCTCAATGATCAGCGCAAGGATATGACAAAAGCAGCAACAGATGAGGCTGTAAAGCTGGTAGAAGAGCATTTTTCCCAGGATAAGGTTTTGGTGGTATATCTGCCGGACTGTCATGAATCACTTGCCGGAATTATAGCAGGCAGATTAAGAGAACGGTTTCAAAAACCTGCATTTGTCCTGACAGACGGTGAGGAGCACGTTAAGGGCTCCGGGCGTTCCATTGAGTCCTATCACATGTTTGATGCTCTGATGGAAGTAAAAGATCTACTATTAAAATTCGGAGGCCACCCAATGGCAGCAGGGCTGTCTCTTTTAAAGGAGAACGTGGGTGAATTGCGAAAGGCATTAAATGAACACGCGGATCTTACGGATGAAGATTTCGTAAAAAAGGTGTGGATTGATGTACCGATGCCTCTGGAATACATAAGTGAGCCTCTGATTGAGGAACTGGATTTGCTGGAGCCATATGGACAGGGGAATGAAAAACCTCTTTTTGCCCAAAAGGATTTGTTTATCCGCAGTGTCCGTGTTCTTGGTAAAAACCGCAATGTGGTTAAATTTTCACTGGCTACAAAGGCTGGCACGCCTATGGATGGACTTTTGTTTGAAGATGGAGACTCGTTTGTGGAGGAACTGGGAGACAGCCGCCAGCTTGATGTGGTGTATTATCCCGCAGTGAATGAATACAATGGCAACAAATCCCTGCAGATTATAATTAAAAATTACCGGATCTTAAGCTAGAGCAGATAATAAGGAGAATGGCATGAACATAGTCAGAGCAGTCATAATCGGCTACGGAGGAATGGGAAAAAAATATGCCCGGATGCTGGCGGCGGGAGAAGTAAACGGGATGGTTCTGGCGGGTATCTGCTGCCGGAATGCAAATGGGCAGGAGGAAATTAAGAATCTCTATCCGGATGTAAAGATCTATGACGATGCAGATGCAGTGTTTGCATCCGGGGATGGATTTGATGCAGCGGTGATAGTAACTCCTCATGATACCCATGTTCCCATGGGAATGATGGCGGTACGGGCAGGAAAGCATATTCTCATGGACAAGCCATTGGGGATTTCGGCAAAAGAAGCGCAAGTGCTGGTGACAGAAGCAAAGAAGTCAGGCATTAGTCTTGGAATGATATTTAATACCCGGATGAAAGGCGGTATTCTGTCTGCCGGAGAGTTTTTAAAAGGGGGAGGGCTGGGAAAAGTAACCAGGGCTGTGTGGGTCTGCAATAACTGGTACCGCACTCCTGTCTATCATAGCAGCGCTGCGTGGAGAAGCACCTGGAGCGGGGAACACGGCGGTCTTTTAATTAACCAGTGCCAGCATTATCTGGATATCTGGCAGTGGCTCTTTGGAATGCCGGATGAGGTTTATGCTTCCATTGATTATGGAAAATATAATCCCATTGCAGTAGATGACAGCTTTGATCTTCAGTTTTTCTATAAAAATGGATTTCGGGGAACCTTAATCAGCTCTACTGGAGAGAATCCTGGAACAAACCGTCTTGAAGTATGGGGATCAAAGGGACGGCTGACCATTTCAGACGGAACAGAACTGATTTTTGACGAAAATGCAGTTACTACAGAAGAATTTTCCAGGACCAATAAAGATCCGTTCGGAAAGCTGGAATATATCCGAAGGCCTCTTACAGTAAAAAATCATGAAGGACAGGAATACCGCACGATTTTTCAGAATTTTTCAAATCATCTCCGGTCAGGGGAAGCACTTATGGCTCCGGGTGAAGACGGAATCTGTACACTTATGATGGCAAATGGAGCGTATCTGTCTTCCTGGCTGGAGAAGAAAATCTCCTATCCTTTTGATCAGGATCTTTATGAAAAGCTGCTGGCACAGCGAGCAGAGGATGAGAAAGCCTTGACATGATAAGGAAGTTTGCTATATAATCTACCAAAATGCTAAAGAGTAACGATTCAAAAGGAAAAGTGAGGGAATGGACATGGTAAATGAAGTAATGAAGTTTATCACCGGCTTTGACAAAGAAGTAGGACAAGCCATTGAAAAGGAATGCGCACGGCAGAGAAGAAATCTGGAATTGATCGCATCCGAAAACATTGTTTCAGAACCGGTTATGATGGCGATGGGAACTGTGCTTACAAATAAATATGCGGAAGGTTACCCGGGAAAGCGTTATTACGGCGGCTGCGAAGAGGTGGATGTTGTGGAAAGCATCGCCATTGAACGTGCGAAAAAACTGTTTGGCTGTGATTATGCCAATGTTCAGCCCCATTCAGGTGCCCAGGCCAATATGGCGGTTTTTCTTGCCATGTTAAATCCCGGCGATACAGTGATGGGAATGAATTTAAATCACGGTGGTCATTTAACCCATGGAAGCCCGGTAAACTTTTCCGGTCTGTATTTTAATATCGTTCCTTATGGAGTTAATGATGATGGATTCCTTGACTATGATGAGATGGAGCGCCTTGCTATGGAGCATAAGCCAAAGCTGATCGTGGCGGGAGCAAGTGCATATGGCAGAGCGATTGACTTTAAGCGGTTCAGAGAAGTTGCAGATAAGGCAGGAGCTTATTTAATGGTGGACATGGCTCACATTGCAGGCCTGGTTGCAGCAGGACTTCACGAGAGTCCCATTCCTTATGCAGATGTGGTTACAACCACTACCCATAAAACGTTAAGAGGTCCAAGAGGCGGAATGATTCTGGCTAACCAGGAGGCCGCTGATAAGTTTAACTTTAATAAAGCGATTTTCCCTGGAACCCAGGGCGGTCCTTTGGAGCATGTAATTGCTGGAAAAGCAGTATGTTTTGGTGAAGCTTTAAAGCCTGAGTTTAAGACATATCAGGAGCAGGTGGTTAAGAATGCCAAGGCTCTTGCTGCAGCACTGGTAAAGCAGGGATTTCATATTCTCACCGGCGGCACGGACAATCATCTGATGCTGATTGACTTAAGAGGTATGGAGGTTACGGGAAAAGAACTTCAGAACCGCTGTGACGAGGTATTTATTACCCTGAATAAGAATGCGGTACCCAATGATCCAAGAAGCCCCTTTGTGACTTCCGGTGTCCGCGTAGGTACGCCTGCAGTTACCTCAAGAGGATTGAAGGAAGAAGATATGGAAAAGATTGCGGAATGCATCTGGCTTGCGGCAACTGATTTTGAAAATAAGACCGATTACATCAGAGGCGAAGTAACAAAAATCTGTGATAAATATCCGATTTACAACAGCTGATCATATAGAAAGCTGCTGCACCCAGGGTGCAGCAGCTTTTTTCATATGCAGAAAGGAATTATATCTTTCCTGCATGTCAGGAGGAAATTAGAACTGGCTTATGCCTGGTTTTTAAAGGATTCGCAGTCTGTGCACTCTTTTTTTGTAGGATTCTGTTCATGAGTACCTACTTTAATTTTTTCCAGTGTGCAGTAGTCATCACTTTTGGCATGATAGGCGCAATTGTCAATAGTACATTGGATACATTCATTTTTACCGTTTACTAACATAGATTAACCCTCCTTTATTTGTTGTTGCATCTATTATTGTAAGCGTTTTTTGTTGAATTATTATGCCAAATATTTCTTAAATAAAATCGGCACATTTCAGTCGGTCGTATTCCTCCCGGTTAATTGTTAAAACTGTTCCGTGTTTGAATCCGTAAGGAAAAGAAAAGGATTTATCAGACCGGATAAATTTTCCGGAGGAAATTGTGTCGGCTATAAAGGGAATGTATCCCTGCTTTTCTTTTATCTTCGTACCATAGTAATCCAGAAACAGGCACCAGCGTCCCTGCGCTGTCCGGAATGCAGTAGGGGCTTCGTATTGTCCCTGTTCCAGTTTTTTCATTTCTTCACTGAATTCTGGGATGATGGTAAATGGACCGGTAATCTTTTGAGAATGAAGCAGCAATATGGCAGCAGGATTGGGATTGCTTTTTACAAAAAGATAAAAATTGTTATTATCCTTATATAGAGCAGAGTCAATGATATCACTGTCTTCCTTCTCGTATAATACGTTTGGACTGGTAAAATGTATGAAATCCCTGGTTCGGCTGTAGTAAATTTTTTTTGGTCCATAATTGTTGGAGGGGTGGGAAGAGGACCAGTGGAGGAGATAATCACCTGCTTCTTCATCAAAGATAATATCAGGAGCCCATACACAGCCAAATGGTTCCTCTCCCAGAGAAATCAGCCGGGGTGCGGACCAGTGAACCAAATCAGGGGATTCCCAGAGAACCAGGTTTCTGCTGCCGTATCTGCTGACGTTTTCCCAGCTGCCTTCATACTTTGTCTTAAAATTTCTTGCCAGGCTTAAGTCTGTGGCAAGTATGTAATAAATTCCTTCTTTTGTACGGCAGATTGTAAAATCCCGTACTCCCTGCTCTCCTATGGTACTGGTAAGAATGGGACTGCCTCCATTTATCTCCTGCCAGTGAAACCCATCTTCGCTGATTGAAAAATAAACGGCCTCGCCATCCGGATCGGTCTTCTCTTTGAAGTGAACAAATAAATATGCCTGCATCGTAAATAATCCTTTCTGCTTTTTTTCCATCTTAACACTTGATGAGGGGCGGGACAAGTTGTTGATTCAGGAAAATAATATTGTCAAAACAGGGAAGAGTATGATATACTTTTTTAGGTTTTTAATAAATATATTGTCTAATATAAGTGTAACTTATTAATACATACGTTGTTTACTGATAGATCCAGTTCTATTAGGGAGGAAAATTTAAGTGATCAGATTTAAGAATTATGTTAAAGCAGAAAGTCTGGAAGAAGCTTATGTTCTGAACCAGAAAAAAAGCAGTGTAATCGGTGCCGGAATGATGTGGCTGAAGCTTCAGAATCGGGTGAAGATGACTCTCGTGGATTTATCCGGTCTTGGACTTGATGGAATTGAGGAGACAGAGGATGAGTTTATCATTGGAGCCATGTGCACTCTGCGCCAGCTGGAAGTCCATAAAGGGCTTGACCGGTATTTTAAAGGCTTATTTAAGGAATGTACCCGTTCTATCGTTGGAGTTCAGTTTCGAAACGGAGCAACAGCAGGAGGCAGCATTTTCGGCAGGTTCGGCTTTTCTGACATTCTGACCTGTATGCTTGCACTGGATACTTATGTTGAGTTATATAAGGGAGGCGTAATCTCCCTGGAGGAGTTTTGCAGACAGAAATTCAATCGTGACATTCTTGTGAGAATCCGGATTAAAAAGGATGGAAGAAGGGCATTGTATTCAGCTTCCCGAATGACGAAAACGGATTTTCCTATAATTGCATGCTGTGTGTCTGTAAAAGATGAGACTTATTACGTGTCAGTGGGGGCGAGACCAGCACGGGCGGAGCTGGCCGTTATAAGCCGTAAAGAAGCAGAAGAATTAAAGGAGCTGGCTGTGCTGGCATCGGGCCGGTTTTGTTACGGCACAAATATGAGAGGCAGCGGGGAATACAGGAAGCATCTGGCAGAGGTTTATATAAAACGGCTTTTTATGGCACTGGACCGGGAGGAAGAGTAAATGCAGATTGAATTTACATTAAACGGGAGACTCATTTATGTGGAGACGAAAGATGATGAAACTCTGTTTCACCTGCTGCGAAAGAAAGGCTGTTACAGTGTAAAATGCGGCTGTGAGACGGAAAACTGCGGGCTGTGTACAGTCCTTGTCAATGGAGTTACAAGGCTTTCCTGTTCTTATCTTGCAGCCAGGGCAGACGGTTGTGAGGTGGTGACTCTGGAAGGGGTGCAAAAAGAGGCGGAGGAATTCGGTTCTTACCTGGCTGCGGAAGGAGCAGAGCAGTGCGGTTTTTGCAGCCCAGGTCTGATCATGAATGTTCTTGCCATGGAAAAAGAACTGGATTCTTTTGAGGAAGAAAAGATCAAAGAATATCTGTCAGGCAATCTTTGCCGCTGCAGCGGATATATGGGTCAGCTGCGTGCTGTGAAAAAATACTTAAGCAGAGGAGAAAACAGGAATGAATGTTAAGATGCGCACCGTAAATACTTCTGTTAAAAAGAAGGATGCGAAAGCATTGGTGACTGGAAAACCTGTTTTTACAGATGATCTGGCGCCAGGTGATTGCCTGATTGTAAAGGTTTTAAGGAGTCCTCATGCCCATGCCTTAATCCGGAAGATTGATACAGAAAAAGCAAAAAATGTGGACGGAATTGCCTGCATTCTTACGTACCGGGATGTACCGGGAAAACGATTTACCATGGCTGGTCAGACTTATCCTGAACCAAGTCCCTATGACAGGCTGATCCTGGATAACAGAATGAGATTTGTGGGAGATGCTGCTGCAATTGTTGCAGGAGAAACAGAAGAAGCTGTAGACCATGCTCTCCGACTCATTAAAGTAGAATATGAAGTTCTGGAGCCGGTTCTTGATTTTAAAAAGGCAAAGGATTATGCAGTACTCATTCATCCGGAGGATAACTGGGAAAGTCTTTGCCCGGTAGGAGCGGATAACCGCCGTAATTTATGTGCTTCCGGAGGAGAAGAGCATGGAGATGTGGATGGATTATTAAATCAGTGCGATTACGTTGTGGAACAGGTATACCATACAAAAGCCAATCAGCAGGCCATGATGGAAACCTTCCGCGCCTATTCCTATCTGGATGCTTATGGAAGGCTGAATATGGTGGCCTCCACACAGGTTACTTTTCATGTGAGAAGAATCCTTGCTCATGCTCTGGATATTCCCAAATCCCGGATTCGGGTCATAAAGCCCAGAATCGGAGGCGGATTCGGCGCCAAACAGACGGTAGTAGCAGAAGTTTATCCTGCAATCGTTACCATGAAAACCGGAAGAGCGGCCAAGATCATTTACAGCAGGTATGAATCCCAGATCGCCTCATCTCCCCGGCATGAGATGGAGATACGGGTCCGGGTGGGGGCGGATAAGAACGGAATTCTTCAGGCAATTGATGTTTATACATTATCCAATACAGGAGCATACGGAGAGCACGGACCTACAACAGTTGGATTGTCGGGACATAAGTCCATACCTCTTTACAGAACGCCCAGAGCATTCCGGTTCGCTTATGATGTGGTTTATACCAACTGTATGTCAGCCGGTGCTTACCGGGGATACGGAGCCACTCAGGGAATCTTTGCGGTGGAATCCGCCATCAACGAACTTGCGGAAAAAATTGGAATGGATAAAGTGAAAATCAGAGAGTTAAACATGGTGAGAGAAGGAGATGTAATGCCTGCTTACTATGGAGAAACTTTAAAAAGCTGTGCCCTCGACCGCTGTATGGCCCATGCTAAGAAAATGATGGACTGGGATAAGAAATATCCGAGAATCGATATGGGAAATGGAAAAGTCAGGGGAGTGGGAGTTGCCATGGCAATGCAGGGTTCTGCCATATCAGGAGTGGATGTAGCTTCTGTTGAGCTTCGCCTCAATGATGACGGGTTTTATACTCTTATGATCGGGGCTTCTGATATGGGAACAGGCTGCGATACCACCCTGGCCCAGGTTGCAGCAGATTGTCTGGAATGCGATCTGGATCAGATTGTAGTTCACGGAACGGATACGGATGTATCCCCCTATGATTCCGGATCCTATGCCTCCAGCACCATGTATTTAACCGGCATGGCAGTTGTTAAGGCCTGCGGTGAGATGCGTGATAAAATTCTGGATAAAGGGGGAGAGTACTTATCCTGTGAAAAAAAATCCCTGGAGTTTGACGGAACCAGAGTGTGGCAGCCAGAAAGCGGACTGGAAATATCTTTAAAGGATATTGGAAATAAGGTTATGTGCTTCAATGAAAAAATGCTCTCGGCGGGTGCTTCCCATACTTCTCCTGTATCTCCGCCCCCGTTTATGGTAGGAATGGCAGAAGTAGAGGTAGATCAGGAAACAGGCGAGGCAGAGCTGATTGATTATGTGGCAGTTGTGGACTGCGGAACAACCATTAATCCTAATCTGGCCAGAATCCAGACGGAAGGGGGACTTGCCCAGGGAATCGGCATGGCTCTTTATGAGGATATTACCTATACGGAAAAAGGACAGATGCAGCAGAACTCATTTATGCAGTATAAGCTGCCCTCCAGACTGGACGTAGGCACGATCCGGGTGGAGTTTGAAAGCAGCTATGAACCTACCGGGCCTTTTGGTGCAAAATCCATTGGGGAAATTGTGATTAATACACCTTCCCCAGCCATTGCAGATGCCATTGCCAATGCGGTGGGCACAAGAGTCAGGGAGCTTCCGGTTACGGCAGAAAAAATCTATCGAAGTAAAACTAATAAATAACGAAAGCGGCTGCAAGACTAATCCAGTCTTTGCAGCCGCTTTTGCTATTTACTTATGTTATTATTTTAATTTGTCATAGCCGGACTCTTTGATGGTTCCGTCACTGTTGGTGATGTAGTATTTCTCATCGCCGTCTTTTACATTTGTTTTGCTCTTTGCAAGCTTTCCGGAGGTACTGATTAAGTATTCCTTACCGTTGAATTCCACTACTTTGTATTTCTCATCCTTATCAGCCTTTAAGAGACGTCCCTGGATGTAAATGCTGTCATCAGTGATGCCGTTGTATCCTGCACCCTTGTTGCTTCCGGACTTGCGGAAGTTAAAGGTGTAAGTCTCTCCGTCTAACTCAATGGTGGTTTTACCTGTGGCCATAGCGCCTTCCTTTGGTGAGTTTCCAAAGTAGTAAACCAAGCCGGTGTCATCTGTTGCAGGAAGTTCGTTTTCTGTCTCAATTTCATCATAAGATTCAATCGTACTGCCAGTTAATGTAAGATTATAAAGTCCGTGAAGCATTTCGCCTTTTTCATTAAAGGCATATTTGATGCCGTCAATGGATTTGATCTGGCTCTTTACAAGATTTCCGTCTTTGTTTGCATAGAACCAGTACTGAGTATCATCATCATGTGCTTCTGCATCAAGTTCTTCACTTGGAACTGCTTTGAACCAGCCTTTTGCCTGCCAGCATTCTTCCGGAAGATTATAAAACTGGTTTGCTGAGCTTGCGGTGGAAGCGGAAGCAGGAGTTACCTCATACCAGTCATATTCTGCTGCACCGTATTCATTAAAACGGTATTTTTTGCCGTTGATGGTTTTTGTTGTATCAGTGGTCTTCTTACCGTTTGAACCAAAATAGAACCAGTAGGAACCATTAAAATCATCATCTTTCTCAGGTTCGTCTTCAACCTCTATAGATTTCCAGCCGTCTGCACGGGCGCCGTCTGAGGATGTGCCGCAGTAATAGATTCCTTCTTTCCATGCATCATCACCTGTAATACGGGTAGAAGCATCATCAAGCCATCCATAAAGCATTTTTCCTTCGGTATCAAATGCGTAGGAATGAGTTTGCCCATTTGCAATTTTCACTGTTTTAAAATTGGTTTTACCAGTAGAAGATGCTTTATAAGCCTTACCGTTGCTGCCAAAATAATACCAGTTAGTATCTGCCGCGTCTTCTTCGTCACTATCAGATGGAACTTCTCTCCATTCGTCGGTAACCATGGCACCTACGGAGTTCACATAGTAATAATTGTCATCCGATTCGATAACCTGGCTGGTGGCAAGCTGACCGTCAGAGTCTAAGTAAAACCAGTTATCTCCTGATTTTTTCCAGGCTTCTGTAGTTATGTCACCATTGTTATCATAGTACACCCAGCTTCCGTTTTCTTCGGCCCAACCTTGTGCTGCAAAGGATGTCATGGAGGCACCTATGGTAAAAAGCGCTGCAGCGCAGGGAATCAGCCATTTCAGTTTCCGTTTCTTCATAATAATTCTCCTTTCATCTCTCCCGCCCATGTATTTTGGGCATAAAGGGATACCCGTAGGGTGTTCATCTCTCCCGCCCATGTATTCTGGGCATAAAGGGATACCCGTAGGGTGTTCATCTCTCCCGCCCATATTTTTTGGGCATATTCAGCTCGCATCGGCTGATAGGGAGACTTTAAACCATGGAGTAAGTACAAGGTCAAGGAAAGTTAAAAAGGCGTAAGAATCCGTAAGAAAACGGCTATTTGTTAATATAATTGTAATCTTACCTTATTCTGGAATTGGATGAATAATTCCCTCAGTATCTATGGTAATTGAGGAAGAGAGCTGTTCCATAAACTGGAAGGCTTTTTGCTTTTTAACAGGGGAAACAACCAGATCGGTGCTGCAGTTTTCCTGAATGCAGGGGATAAACTGTAGTTTATTAAGACCACTGGGTGTGATTACTGCTTCCATAAGACCGGTGGGGATAGTTCTGCTGTTAAACCAGAAATTACCCAGGCTGTATACGATGGGAACGCCCTGATAATATTCAATTCCCTGGAGAACATGAGGATGGCATCCAATGACTAGTCCTGCACCATGGTCAATAAGCTGTCGGGCGAGATGCTGCTGGTCCCCTTCAAAGTAATTGGTACCTTCTGTTCCCCAATGAATAAAGACCACTACAAAATCGCTTTCTAACTTGGCTTTCTCTACAGCAGCCAAGTAAAGATCAGGATCATCTGTTCTTAAAACCCCTGGACTGTCTGTACCGGCTTCCTTTGTAAATCGTGTGGAACGTTCAATCTGTGTGGCGCATACAAATGAAATTTTCATACCGCCGGATATGAAATAAACAGGTTCTTTTGCTTCCTCAATGTTTCTTCCAGCACCTGCATATGGAATTCCTGCATCGGATAATGTGTCAAGTGTATCCAAAAGAGCCTCCGGTCCGTAATCATAAACATGATTATTAGCAAGAGACACCAGATCGACTGACAGTGAATTTAAATTCCGGACCATGGAAGGGTCCGCCCGGAAGGTAAAGGTTTTTCCAGTCAGAGGGGTTCCTCTCCTGCTGTAACAAAATTCGTTGTTAATCATCATAATATCTGCTGCAGACATTCGTGCCCTTACATCGGGAAGTATGCAGGAATCAATTCCGCCTCTTGTATGGTACGCGGACATATTGGCGTATCCGTCGGCAAAGCTTATATCTCCGGCAAAGGATAATACCACCTGGTTGGGATCGGAAGATTCCTTCAGCCAGATCCGGTGGGAGCGTGCGGTGTCAGACGAATCGAGAATGCCCGAATAGCGGTCTATTAAAACCGAAAGGGAGCTTCCTGTCAGTTCATGCCATAGTCCGCCGCCATCAGAGTCCGATTGAAATGAGGCCGTGAGCCTGTCATAGACACTGGTTCCATATTGAGATTTAATAAAAGCCATAAAATCTTCGCTGATACCTTCCGGAGGCCTGTCCGTTTCCACTGTTGATTCCTGTGAGGCTGTGGGTGTCTGGGAAGGCGAAGCAGGCTGGTCACGCATGGTCACACAGGTGGAAGGAAGAGGGAGGAAAGAAGATCTTGTACAACCGGTCAGCAGCATAAGGCTGGCAGTCAGAATAAAAAAACGATTCCTGTTCATAATTTTTTTCTATGATATTTTAAAGCCAGATATCACACGTTTCCTTTCTTTTACATATATAACGATCATTGTTCCTTATAACGTTAAACGATAAAGGAGTATTTGACAAGAAGTATTAGAAAATTTCCCTGGACCGGTTCCTTATGTAACTTAATTACAGAAGATTAAATCAACTGTATATATAATATAAAACATAGTAAGAAGCCACTAACTGATACAAAAAGGAGAGAGATATATGAAAAAACAGCAGATAGGGGTAATTGGTCTTGCGGTAATGGGAAAGAACCTTGCATTAAACATTGCTGATCATGGTTACTCAGTAGCAGTATATAACAGGACACCAGACAAAACAAATGAATTATCCAAGGAGTATAAGGATAAAGATATCATGGGTTTCTACTCCCTGAAAGAATTTGTTAATTCTCTTGATACACCCCGCAGAATAATCTTGATGGTGAAAGCCGGAGAAGCAGTGGATGATACCATTCATAAGCTGCTTCCTTATCTGGATAAAGGAGATATCCTCATGGATGGAGGCAATTCCTATTATCTGGATACGATGCAAAGAAGTAAGGAACTGGAAGAAAAGGGAATTTATTATCTCGGAACCGGAATCTCCGGAGGAGAGGAAGGAGCCAGAACAGGACCTGCCATTATGTCAGGAGGAGCCAGGGAGGCCTATGACCGGTTGGAACCGGTTTTGACTGCAATCTCTGCTAAGGTAGGCCAGGATGCCTGCAGTACTTATATTGGTGAAAACGGCGCAGGACATTTTGTAAAAATGGTTCATAACGGAATAGAATACGCGGATATGCAATTAATCAGCGAAGCTTACTCCATCATGAAGCATGTACTGGGACTGTCACCGGAGCAGCTGCATGATATCTTTGACCAGTGGAATCAGGGAGAATTAAACAGTTATCTTATTGCTATTACAGCAAAGATATTCCAGAAAAAGGATGAACAGGGCGAGGGTTATCTGGTGGATAAGATACTGGATGTGGCAGGACAGAAAGGTACGGGCAAATGGACGGGACAGATATCTCTTGAGCTGGGTGCACCTACGCCCACGATTACTACAGCAGTATATGAAAGATATCTTTCAGCCATGAAAGAGGAACGAGTAACAGCAAACAGGCTGCTGCGGGGTGGGGATACCCTGAAACAAAAACCAGAAGAGTTAATTGAATCAATAAGAAAGGCTCTGTATGCAAGTAAAATCTGCGCTTATGCACAGGGTTTTGGGTTATTAAAAAATGCCTCCAGGCTGTATCATTGGGACTTATCCTATAGTGAAATTGCAAAAATTTTCCGGGGAGGCTGTATTATCAGAGCGCAGTTCCTGAATCAGATCACTCTGGCTTATGAAAAAAATCCTGAGCTGAAAAACCTGCTATTTGAAGATTATTTTAGCGGTATCCTGAATAATTACCAGAAGGAATGGAGAGAGACGATAACAACAGCCATAATCTATGGCATCCCGGTCCCTGGTTTTTCAAGTTCATTAGCTTATTATGACAGCTACCGTTCAGCTGAACTGCCAATAAATCTGTTACAGGCACAGAGAGATTTCTTTGGGGCGCATACCTACGAGCGTAATGATAAAGAGGGCATCTTCCATACACAATGGGAAGAGTAAGGAAAAAAATGGGAAAGGAAAGTTCACAATGAAAGAAGAATTACATCTGGTCAATAATAACTTATCCTCCATTTTTGTGATTTTTGGCGGTACTGGTGATCTGACACATCGTAAACTGATTCCGGCTTTCTATAATCTGGTGCGGGACAAATTGATCCCCGAACATTTTGCTATTGTAACCATAGGGAGAAGGGGCATGTCCCAGGAAGAATATAAGCAGGATATTTATACATCTGTCAATAAGTACTCAAGAAAAAAAATGGATGATGTAATCTGGAATAGATTACAGGCAATGATCCATTATTATCCGTTTGATTTTACCGATATATTCGGATATCATGGGCTTAACAGCTATTTGCAGGATCTGGATCAGAAATTTCAGACAAATGGTAACAGGATTTTTTATCTGGCTGTTGCACCAGAATATTTTGAAACGATTGTACAAGGACTTAAGAACAGTAATATGTCATGCTGTTCCAGGGATTTTAACAGGCTTGTTATAGAAAAACCCTTTGGCAAAGACTTAACAACGGCAAGAAATCTGAACAATAAGATATTAGAGGTATATCCGGAAACCAGTATCTATCGAATCGATCATTACCTGGGTAAAGAAATGATACAGAATATCATGGTACTTCGCTTTGCTAACTCTGTTTTTGAAGCAGTCTGGAATAATAAGTATGTGGATAATATTCAGATATCCCTGACAGAAACACTGGGGGTTGGCTCAAGAGGCGGATATTATGAGCGGTCCGGTGCCATGAGGGATATGATACAGAATCATATTTTTCAAATACTGACTCTGATTGCCATGGAACCGCCAATTAATCTGCAGATGGATTCCATTCGTTCAGAGAAGCAGAAAGTTCTTGCAGCAATTGAGGATATAACGCCGGAATTTCTAAAGAATAATGTGATATTCGGACAATATGGGAAGGGTATAATTGAGGGAAAAGATATACCGGCATACCGGGAAGAAAAAAATGTCTCAGACAATTCGGACACGGAAACCTTTGCAGCCATAAAGCTTCATATCAATAACTTTCGATGGGCAG
This sequence comes from Bacillota bacterium, assembly GCA_023460575.1. Classification (GTDB taxonomy): domain Bacteria; phylum Bacillota; class Clostridia; order Lachnospirales; family Lachnospiraceae; genus Lacrimispora. The sequence goes on along the minus strand of JAEWPQ010000313.1, from coordinate 20,025 downwards.
GTACCCCGTTCTATCTCAGAACCGGCAAACGGCTTGCAAATGGAGCAGCTGAAATAGTGATTCAATTTAAACCCATGCCAAATATTCTTTACTTTAAGGATAATGATATTCAGGAACCCAACCTCTTGATCCTTCGCATTCAGCCCAATGTAGGTGTCTACTTTCAGTTCAATACAAAGGATTATCATGCGCATAGTGGAATTATACCGGCTAAAATGGATACAAGTACCCATAATCCCATACAGGGGAATACCCCTGAAGCTTATGAACGGCTCATTTATGACATCCTCAGGGGAGATGCTTCCCTTTTCTCAAGATGGGATGAGGTTGAGTCCGCATGGATGGTGGCAGACCAGTTGATTCAATACAGAGAACAGGCAAATATACATTTTCCCAATTATGCTGCGGGGTCCATGGGGCCGGAAGCTTCTTTTGAGCTTCTGGCTAAGGACGGACGAAAATGGTGGAATATTTAAGGAGGAACTTATGAAAATAAATTATGACAAACTATATGATATATCCATGTTAATCAATCATGACATGCCGGTTTACAAAGGAAAGGAAGAAAAACGTCCTCTTCTTAAGACCGTCAGTGACTTTGCTTCCGGAACCGTGTATGAAAGTAAAATTGAAATGAATCTGCATACCGGTACTCATTTAGACCGGACTCTCCATATGATACCTGAAGGAAATACCATTGAGACATTAGATTTTAAGGAACTGATCACGAAATGTAAGGTGCTTGATTTAACTGCTGTAAAGAACAAAATAACAGCCGTGGATCTTAGCAGCAAGGACATTGCCGATGGGGATTTTATTCTTTTGAAGACAAGAAATTCCTACGAGAACGTTTTGGAAGGTGATTTTATTTATCTGGAGCAATCCGGTGCGGAGTATTTGGTAAATCACAGGATTAAGGGTGTTGGAATTGATGCTCTTGGCATTGAACGTGCCCAGCCAGGTCATGAAACCCACCTTCAGTTAATGGAAAAAGGGATTCATATTCTGGAAGGCTTACGTTTGAAAGCGATTGAGGAAGGTGAATATCTGCTGTTTGCATTGCCGGTTAATATTGAAGGTGCAGAAGCAGCACCTGTAAGAGCGGTTTTGATGGATTTTAATAATTAATTGCAGGAAAGGGTGTAAATTATTCCGGAAAACAGAATAATTTACACCCTTTCTCTATAAAAATTTTCCCAGTTACTGTTTTGCTAAATTACAGATTGTCTCTACACAGGCATCAATTCCTAATTTCGATGTATTGAAACTGATATCATAATAATCAGCTCCGCCAAATTCTGTATTGGTATAATAAGCACAATTTTTTCTTCTCATTTTATCAATGATGGAAATCTGCTCTTTAATTTTAGCTTCAGCCGCATCAGGCATTTCATCCTTCATGCGCTTTAAACGCCAGTGAGAATCTGCATGCACAAAAACGTGTAAAGTATAATCATATTCCTTTAATATGGTATTTGCGTTTCGGCCAACGATCACGCAGTTCCCTTTTTCAGCAACTTTTTTAATAATATGACTCTGGGCATTAAAAAGCTTTTCGCTCAGCGGCTTATTGTAAAAATCAAAGAGGCTCTGGGCAAATCCAAAGTTGATGGGAACCTGTTCATCCCATTTCAGCAAGCTTTCAACATCTACGTTAGATTCTCTTGCCGCTTTCAGAATCAACTCTTTATCATAAAATTCATACTTCATAATACTGGCTACTTTTCTTCCGATTTCTCCTCCGCCAGCTCCAAACTCACGACTGATTGTAATAATCTTTTTCATAGATTACTCCTTCAAAACAGACTATAACACTTTATTTAGAAAATCAATGGTTCTGGGTTCTTTCGGGTTCATAATAACTTCCTGGGCTGTTCCCTGTTCTACAATATAACCATCGTCCATAAATACAATTCTGTCCGCCACTTCTTTTGCAAATCCTATTTCATGTGTTACAACAACCATGGTCATGCCTTCCGCGGCAAGCTCTTTCATAACAGCCAGAACTTCCCCCACCATTTCAGGATCCAGTGCTGATGTGGGTTCATCAAAAAGCATAATGTCAGGATTCATGGCCAATGATCTTGCAATTGCGATACGCTGCTTCTGGCCTCCTGAGAGCTGGGAGGGGTACGCATCTGCTTTTGCCTCCAATCCGACTCGGTTTAATAATTGCATGCCCTTTTCTTTTGCTTCTGCCTTAGTCATGAGCTTTAGCTCCACAGGAGCAAGCATGATATTATCTAAAACAGTTTTATGAGGAAAAAGATTAAAGTGCTGGAACACCATGCCAATATTCTCACGTACTTTATTTATATCGGTATGTTTGTCTGTGATATTCTTTCCATCCACGGTGATACTGCCGGCCGTGGCCGCCTCAAGCTGATTTAAGCACCGGAGAAACGTGGACTTACCGCTTCCGGAAGGTCCTAACAAAACCACGACCTCTCCCTCAAAAATATCAATACTCATGTCTTTCAGAACTTCTAATGCTCCGAAATTTTTCTTTAAATTCTCAACATGAATTTTAATCTTTCTATCTTCCACGGTTAACCCTCCTTTCAACCCTTTTTGCAACTTTACTGAGAGTAATAATGACAACCATATACATAATACCTACAATTGCCCAGGTTTCCAGACTCTTAAAAGTATTTCCACTAATTGTTTTACCCATATTAGTAAGTTCCGGGAATCCAATGACAGAAAGAATAGAGGTGTCTTTTAATGTAATGATGAACTGATTGATGATAGACGGAATCATTGTACGGACAGCCTGGGGAAGCACCACCAGCCGCATACTTTTTGCATAGTTTAAACCAAGACTCCTGCTGGCTTCCATCTGTCCTTTATCCACACTTTCAATACCTGCCCGGATAATCTCAGCCATATAAGCGCCACAGTTCATGGCCAGGGCAATCGTACCTGCCTGAAGAGCTGTTAATCTGAAATCCTGTATTCCCATCATTTTTATTCCGGTTGGTATGCCAAAATATATAAAATAGGCCAAAACAATAAGTGGAACACCACGAACCCCATCAACATATGCCATACCAATAAAATTAAAAAAGCGGTTTTTCCCAACATTCATCAATGAAAAAACGAGACCGATTATCATGGCGAAAACCAACGATAATAACGTAAGCAGCAACGTTTTCCCCAATGCCTGCAGGAGCATAGGACCATACGTTTGAATGATCGTAATCATAACTTAACCTCCGTATTCTTTATTAAACAAAGGATGATAACAAGAACGTGAGATTCCTGTTACAGTCTCTCACGTTCGCAATCAACTTTCTTATCCTTTTGTAGAGTTCCCCCAAATTATAACTATTTTAAATACTTATTGATAATTTCGTCATACTTTCCATTTGCTTTAATATTAGCAAGTCCTGCATTGAACTTATCCAGTAATTCCTGCTTATCTTTATTCATAATAGCAAACCCGTAAGGAGCACCTTCACTTTCCATTCCTTCAGGAATCATAAGCTTAAGTCCGCCTTCTTTAATGGAAGCTTTCATAATTGGTGAATCTTCCACACATGCCCCACTGTTACCAAGTATTACATCCTGATACATAGTTGGTGAATCATCAAAGACAGTTACTGTAAATCCATACTTTTCTTTCAGACTGTTAGCAAAATCAGCACCAGCTGTACCGTTTTTAACTGCAACATTCTTACCCTTAAGATCTTCAAAGCTCTTAATGTCACTTCCTTCACCTACTACAAATGTCTGGGAGGCATTATAATATCCTTCGGAAAAAATCCACCCGGAATCAATACGTTCCTTTTTGATTGTGGCACCTGCAATAAGACCGTCTGCCTGACCGGCCTGAACAGCAGCAACTGCTGCATCCCAGCCAAGGCTCTGTAATTCATACTTAAATCCCTGATCTTCAGCAATAGCAGCAAGCAAATCAACATCAATTCCTACAAATTCATTCTTTTCATTGGTATATTCGAATGGTTTGAAAACAGTATCGGTAGCAATAATCCATATTTTGTCATTTGCTGAGCCGCCAGAAGTCTTTGTTGTTTCATCTGCTTTTACAGTTGTTTCTTTTGCAGTATCCTTCTTCTCAGGGGATCCGCAGCCTGTTAATAATATACCACCAGTCAAAATTGTACATAAAACTAAAGCTAAAATTTTTTTCATAATTAATCTCCTCAATTATTTCATAATTTAAAACAGTAACAGTTTACACCATAACACTATAAAGGATATTATATATAATACCATTTATGTTGTCAATTTGTAAACGCTCGACTAACTATTATCCATATTTTACCATTAAGTTTCAACTGCCTATATTTTCATAATTAATCCGCTGATTGTCATTCCGGCTGCTGTTCCGAACAGAAGTATGGTATTTCCTTTTTTGATTCTTTTCTCCTCTAAGGCTAAACATAACATGTAGGGAATAGAGGCGGCTATCATATTGCCGTAATCTTCAACATGATTCATATATTTTCCTTCCTTAACTCCTAAATTTTTCATAATTAAAGGCAGCGCACGGCTTGCCTGATGAGGGATAATCAAATCTATATCTCTTAAAGCCATGCCACTTTCTTTTTCCAATTGTTCTACAAACTCCGGGATTTTTTTAGCAACCAGTCTCAATACCTTAGGTCCGTTCATATCAAATAAATATTCATTTTTATTTTCTTTCGTATAGTGCCTCGGGTGAAGACTGCTGAGTCCTCCCCGTATTTCTGTGTCATGGGCACCCTGGGGCCATGTCTTCCATATACCAAACATTACTCCTGATTCAGCGCTTTCGTCTTTTTCAACAATAATTGCAGCCGCCCCATCACTAAATAATTCATAGCTTTCCTTTTGTTCCGGATTAATGCCAAGGGAAGCTGTTTCCGCCGACAGGATCAATACTCTGTTATACCGTCCTTCATGTACCATGTAAGAGATTATATCAAGGGCTGTAATGAAACTGGTACAGGTTGTATTAATGTCCATACAGGGAATTGGTCCTGAAGGTTCGAGCTTTTCCAAGATAAGTGCTGCTGAACAGGGAATAGGCTGATAACCGACAGCACTTGCATAAACAATTAAATCCATATCATCTATAGCACATTCTGCAACCAGAAGCGCCTTTTCAACAGCATTGACCGACATTGTGTAATGACTTTGTGTTTCATCCATTCTATGACGTATATTATTGTCAAATCGTATAATTTTATTTCCTTTGTCTTTTCCATATCCGATAATTCTTAAATTCTTCATAATCTAATAACCCTCTTTAACTTTTTATCAGTTGTATGTGTATATTTATCAAATGTTATGTTTATATCCATGCAGCCTAATTGTGATAATGTATTTGAAAACTCTGTCTTAATTTGTTTTTGTACTGCTTGCTGATCGATATTCTTTTCATATTCTAATAAAATCCTAATATTCTTTTTATTTTCCTGTATTACCTGGTATTGCTTTATACCATTGACATATAAGATACAACGACTGATAATATCAGAAAATACTTTTGAATCACTGCCATTTTTATTTTCAAAAATAAATACATCATCTTCACGGCCTTCGATCTTCTCAAGAGCCATAAAATGACTTCCGCAAGGACACTTTTCTTTTTTATGCAATAAAACATCATTTAAGCGGTATCTTACAACCGGCTGGGATCTTCTTGTAAAATCAGTAATAACAGGAATAAAACGGGTTTCATCTATTTTTTCTTCTTCTAAGAATACAATATCTTCATTTATATGCAGCGTACCATATTCACAAGTGAACCCCAAAAAGCCTTCGGTACACTGATATACCTGATGGATAACATTTTGCCCAAATACACTTTTAAAGTATTCCTCATCTGATTTTTCCAGTACCTCGGCAACAGATATGACTTTTTTTAGATTCATATGAAGCTTACCTTCCTGTACCGCTTCAGCTAACAGAATTAACACCGAAGGAGGAGCAATCAGTATACTGGTATTTGTCTGGTTAAGCTTATGGATATGCTCTTCCAATGGTTTATAAATATCATAATAGGTAAAGCTTATTTTTTTTGTTTTCACATTTTCGTAAAGCGTACTGCTTGCCCTTAAGAAAAAAGCAATTTCCTGCTTACCTATGTTATGCGGTAAAAACCGGCCTAAAATTGCACCTGTCCATATATCAGCTTCTTTCTGACTTGCAATAAAAATCCCCTGATGTCCTGAAGTTCCAGAGGATAACCCTATAGTAAGACCATTTAACTTATTATTAAAGCTTCTGCCCTTTTCAGCAGAAACCGCAAAATTTAAAGCTTCTTCTTTTTTTATATCTACACACACCAGTTCATCAAAATGCTCCATCATTACGGACTTATTTATTATGGGTAAAGAAAATAGATCATCATTATCTTTCAGTATATTTCTGTAATACAGAGAATGTTTTTTTATATGCTTTAATAAATTTTTTATCGCTCTTTTTTGATAATTATGAATTGCATCCCGGCTTGTGAATTTTTTTGTATTTCTGTATTTTAAGTAACTAAAAATGATCCTAAACTTATTGTGCATCATTATATACCTCTTCTCCATGGGCGGAAATAATTGAAACTCCCTTTAAAGCTGTTAATTTTTTTACCGTCTGTACGTAGGCCTTATAATCATTCTGAATAAGTCTTGGAATCATACGCAGTCTGTATTTAAAAAAATCTGTTCCCCATACAGCATCGGCTATGTAAAAAAGCTTTTTTTCTGGAATATATACACCGATCTGGCCATACGCATGGCCTTCTAACTCCATAAGCCAGACAGAACCATCTCCAAAAAGATCCTTGCCTTTAAAGCCCTTTAAGGGGGATTTATTATTAACACTTACTGTCATAATTTGATTTTCTATACTTTTTCCAATTTGATTTGGAAATACCAGCTCTTTGTATCTGGCGCCGGTTATTTTTTCTCTGCATTTATCGCTCATGATTATTTGGGTATTTTTTATATCATGAAGTCCGCCAATGTGGTCCGGATGAAGATGCGTTAAAATAATCATGGATAAATCACCTGGTTTTATGTCGTCTTTCCTTAACTGATATAAAATGTGGTCTTTTTTTGTATAATAAGTTGGATTAATTAAATGATATAGCTTAGAAGTAAGTCCATTTTCGTATATTCTATGACTATAACCTGTATCTACAAGAATCTTACCGTATGTCTTATGGTCTATTAGCATGACCCTGGCTTGAAAGATTACTTTTTTATGCTTTTTTATCTCTTTATACATCCACTTTAAATCATTGATACAATATCCGCAGTTGTAGAACTTAATGCCTGTAATTTTGCTCTCGATACCATTTTGCATACTTTTTAATACCTTCCTCAATGGAATAAACCGGTTTATATTCCAGTTCATTTTTTGCCTTTTCTATATTTAAGGTCTGACTAAAACCCAAAGTCATTAATGTATACCTCGTAAAAACCGGTTCTCTTTTTATATTCATTATTTTGTAGAACCATTCAATGCCTCCTACTATTTTAGACATAACAGGATAATTTAATTTTAGAAATCTTGGTTTTTGTCCAATTTCTTTTAAAAACATCCATAGAATTTTTTTGAAAGCCATAGGCTCATCATTGGTTATGTTATAAACGCCTCCGTCAATGCCATTTACAGTCATGGCCAGCCAAATACTATGAGCAACGTTTTCAACGTAAGTAATATCTACGAAGTTATCTCCGTTATTAAAGACAGGAATACCTATTACTTTATTTGCACGCATTAATCTGGGAATAATACTTGTATCACCTATCCCAAACAGTCCCCGTGGGCGTATAATAACTTTTTCAAAGATACTGGTCTTAAAATCACGGATAGCTCTCTCTGCAAGAATTTTCGTCTGAATATAATAATTCAACTCACTATTCCAGGCAACCTGGTTTTCTTTAATAAAATGCTGGTCTTTACTTCTAGTATAAATGCTGGGTGAAGAAATAAACACTAATCGCTTTACTTTATATCTTTCACATGCGTTTAATACATGTTGGGTCCCTTTCACATTTGCATTATAAAAGTCCTTTTCATTCCCCCAGGCAGAAGATAAAGCGCCTGCATGGACAACATATTCACAGCCCCTTACCGCAGATAAAACATCACGCAGGCTTTCTAAGTTGCCCTTAATAAATGTTACGTTATCATTTTCCAGTTCGGCTCCCTTAACTGCATTTCTTCCAAATGCAGTTACTTTATAGCCTTTTTCTGTCAATAATTCCACAACATACTTTCCTAAAAATCCAGTGGCGCCTGTAACACAAACTCTCATAATGATGTTCCTCCAACTTTTTCGTATCTGACCGAACCATCTTTATTAATCATGACCTTATTGTTTCTCCAAATGACCATTCCAGGCTTAATCAAGCTATTTATATAATGGAGAGGCTGTAAATAAGCACTTAATATTTCAAATAGTATTATTTTTAAAGGTTCCTTTATTTTGAAGTATTGGCGCCGCTGATAATAATTTAGAAAAGCGATCAGCACCTGAATACCCAAAATAATTGGAAGAATCCTGAAATTCCTGATTATTAATGTATGTATGAAAATAAGTAAGGGTAAAGCAGTTGGTACTACAATTGTTAATAATGTGGAAAACTGGAGTTTTTCTGCCATATATACATTGGCAAATACCATCCATCGTCTCATCAGGTTTATGTAATGACTGAAGTTCTCAATAGTGGTTCCAACAGAACAGGGGCATATGCTCTGTATAATTTGAATATTCTTGTTCCGCAATATTTTTGCTATTTCATACTCATCTGATAGTTTATCCTCAATCTTTTCAAAAATATTTAACTGGATAAACGTATCTTTTTTAGCCATATAAAACATGCCATTTAAACTGCCTACAGCACCCAGACCTGCTATTACCAGATACGTTAATAAGGTATTCCCATTCACAAATCCAACAACTAAGTTTGTCAAAAAATCATATCCCATACGGTAATACGGCAGACCTGTAATCACACAATCCTGCCTGTTAAGCTTATCTTTTAATTTATAAAGCTGGTCAAATGAAAGAATCACATCATCATCTGCTGCTATAAAAAGTTCTCTTGCATAAGGAAGTGCCAGCTTTTGTTTGTATACTTTTTCGTTTTTTTCATTGGGTATATCTTTTGCTGTGATAATCTTTATATCTTTCCCGGTTTCTTCTTTTATTTTCTTAACAATTCTGCCGGCTTCCTGATCGGTTTCATCTACTATCCAGATAAAATTTGCATTTCCTCCATTTTTAACATTTGTTCTCAAGCTTTGTTCCAGATTACAATCACCAGATACAATTGGCTGAATTACGGAAAATTCATCACCGTTCTCTTTTAAGGTTCCTGTTATCTGCTGACTGTAATAGTAGCTTTTTGCGATAAAAAATCGTACGATATATAGCACCAAATGTAAGCTGATTATAATAATTAATAAATTCATACCATCCACCTGTCTCTTTACTTTTTATTATCTTATCAGATTGTCTGAGAGAAAGATATAAAAAATATGTAGATTTGGTGATAATATGATCAAATGTAATTCCCTGTATCTGATTTTAGAATTGTTCAGAAGCCATTTAGAAACCATTAAGATTTTCTGCTCATAATAAACTTATCAAGTAAAAGAGGAGAGAGATGTCAAATGGGTATTAAAAATGGTTTGTATCGTAACTTAGGAAGCTTTTTGACCGTAACTACCGTAATTTCGGGGCTGAATCCGGTAATTGCTTATGCCAATATAAGTTCTGCTGATTTTAATATGCGGGATAAAGTGGTAAATTTAACAGGAATTATGGAACTGACAAATAATATGGGAATAGTAAGAAGAGGAGAATTTGCCAAAATGCTGGTGAAGGCTTCCAGTTACAGGGAAAACCTTTCAAAATCCGATTCTTCTGTCTTTAAAGACGTTCCGGCAAATCATCCCAATGCAGAATATATTAAAATAGCAGCTTCCCAGGGGTGGATGGCAGGTTATCTGGGCGGAGTGTTTAAACCGGAAGAAAACGTTACATATAGAGAGTGTGTAAAAGCAGTGCTTGCACTGCTTGGATATAAAGATGAGGACTTTACAGGTGATATCACTTCTTCCCGTATTTCAAAATTTCAATTTCTGGAACTGAACGAAAATTTGAACCGTACCACCAATGAGAGTCTGACTCAGACAGACTGTGTAAATCTTTTTTATAATCTCCTGAAAACAAAGAAAAAGGATGCTGGTGAAATCTACGGAAAGCTGTTGAATTGTGAACTTAATTCGGATGGAGAGATCAATCCCATCTCCATTCTGAAAGATGAAAGAAAGGGGCCGCTACTGGTGCGGAAGGGCTTTAGTGTGATTCAGTCCGTTCCCTTTGGTTCAGAAAAGGCTAATGTTTTTCTAAACGGGGCCGCCAGTACGTTAGCCGCTGTGAAGGAATCCCAAAAATCCAATGGCTTTGTTGTAATCTATTATAATGTCAAATCAAAAACCATCTGGGCTTATACAACAGATGGATGGGATAAGGATACTCTGACTGGTGAGAATGCTTATGTTCTGATACTGGGTGAAGTTAAAAATATTTATTATAAATCCACCGATGTGATTACACCCACCTCCATTCGCCTTGAGATTGACAGCAGCAATTCAGACAGCGAAATAAGCAATAGTGAAAACGTAGACAGCAATGGATATCTGTCTATTAATTTAGACTCCTCCAAGCTGCAGTATCTGTTTTCGATCTATGGAAAAGTGACGGTCGGAGATAAGGTAGTGATGGTATGCAGTAAAAATGGCACCAGTTATACGGCAGTAGATGCCATTGACTATTGAAAATGAGGCTTGAGTATATGAAGAAAAATAAAAGAAATATTCTGCTTATTACCATAGCTGCAGCTGCCATATTAGCAGGATTTATGGCGGTAAAGCAAATGGGAAAAAACACCATGTCTGGCGATCAGATTCCGGTAAATACGGCGGTAGTAAAAAAGGGAAATATTGTTACTGAATTGAAGGCGTCTGGGACCCTGGCTGCAAAAAATACATATAAGATAACCTCTATGGTGGAAGGGGAAATTTTAGCCGCCGGTTTCTCAGAAGGAGATCAGGTAGAAAAGGGACAGATACTTTATGAAATTAATAAATCGGCTATGGATTCGGAACTCTCAGGTACTGAAAATTCATTAATCAGGGCAAACAGTTCTCTGGAACAGGCGAGAAAGCTTTATGAAGATACTGTTCAGAAATACAGCGGAAATACCTATAAGGCAAAAAGCTCCGGATATATTAAGGAACTTTTTATTAAAACTGGCTCTAAAGTGGATAATGGAACGAAAATCGCAGATCTTTATAATGACCAGGTGGTGAAGGTGAAAGTACCGTTTCTTTCCGGAGACGCCGCGGCTTTTGCAGCAGGTGCGGCTGCCGTCATAACTCTTTCCGATACCGGAGAGCAGATACAGGGTACGGTAGAAACAGTATCCAATCAGGAAACTGCCCTGACCGGCGGCAGACTGGTTCGAAGGGTGACCATCTCTGTGCAAAATCCGGGAGGTCTGACTAACGGAATAAAAGCCGCCGCTTCCGTAGGAGGAGTATCCGGAGCAGAAGACGGAACTTTCGAGCCGGAGACAAACAGCGCTATGGAGGCAGATATCCCTGTATCCGTTGAAGTAGAAACCCTTCTTGTAAATGAAGGAGATTATGTGCAAAAGGGGACCCCCCTGTTTCGTATCACAGGGAAAAGTGCAGATGATTTGAAGAAAAGTTATACAGATCCCATGAACCAGGCAGAGGAAAATGCGGAGTCAGCAAAGAATAAATTGGACAGCACTAAGAAAAATTATGAAAATTATACGATTAAGGCTCCAATCTCCGGAACGGTCGTCGCGAAAAAATATAAAGCCGGAGATACCATAAGCAAAAATACAAATACCGATCCGGATCTTGCTGTCATCTATGATCTTTCCGAGCTGACTTTTAAGCTGCCGGTAGATGAACTTGATATACATAAGGTAAAAACAGGGCAGAAAGTGGCTGTGACCGCAGATGCCTACCCGGGGAAAACGTATCCCGCGACTGTCACCAATGTAAGCCTGGAAAGTACAGTGACCAATGGGGTGAGCACCTATCCGGTTATTGTCACTCTGGATAATAAAGAGGATCTGATTCCGGGTATTAATGTGCAGGGGGTGATTTCCATTGGTAGTGCAGAGGATGTCCTGCTGATACCTTCAGCTGCACTCATGCGGGGAAATCTGGTTTATATAAAAGATGATAAAGTCTTGGAAAGTCAGGGTGATGTACCCGCCGGCTTTCGGGCGGTAAAGGTAGAGACCGGGCTGATCAGTGCAGATGCTGTGGAGATAAAAAACGGTCTGACAGAAGGGGCTGAGGTATATGCTGCCCAGACAGAAACGGAATTGCCAATGGGAAATCTTATGGAAGACATGGGAGGTGGGCCTGATGGTGAGGCTGGGGAATAAAAGAAAAGACAGCAGGGAACATATAGGAACCTGTGCAGACAGCGAATTAATTAAGCTGGACCATATCTATAAGATTTATAACCTTGGAGGAGAAGAAATCTATGCCAACGACGATGTAAACCTTACCATCGGAAAAGGAGAATTTGCTGCAATTGTAGGAAAGTCAGGCAGCGGTAAATCAACACTGATGAATATCATCGGAGCTCTCGATGTCCCATCCAAAGGAGAATATTACTTAGGAGGAGAACCGGTACGGGAGATGGGAGACAAACAGCTGGCCCGTATCCGGAATGAGATGATTGGTTTTATCTTTCAGCAATACAATTTGCTTCCCAAGTTAAATATAGCTGAAAATGTGGAGCTTCCCCTTCTCTATGCAGGAGTAGAAGCCGGAGAACGCAAAGAGCGCACGCTCCAGGCATTAAAGAAAGTGGGGCTGGCAGAAAAGTGGAGAAATCTTCCGGGTCAGCTCTCCGGAGGGCAGCAGCAGAGAGTATCCATTGCCCGGGCACTTTCTGGAAATCCTTCCCTGATTTTAGCAGATGAACCTACAGGAGCTCTTGATTCCAAGACCAGCAGGGATGTGCTGGATTTTTTAAAGCAGATCAATGAGGAAGGCAATACCATTGTAATGATCACTCATGACAATACCATCGCATTGGAAGCGAAACGGATTATCCGCATTGCAGATGGAAAAATTAATTTTGACGGAAAGGCAGTAGATTATGCGACAATCCTTTAAACTTGCACTGAGAAGTATATGGGGCAATAAAATGCGCTCTTTTCTGACAATGCTCGGAATCATAATCGGAGTAGCGGCTGTCATTGTCCTGGTGAGCCTTATTAATGGTTACATGGACAGTGTAATTAAAAGCTTTTCTGATATGGGAGCCAATCAGATACAGGTCAATGTGACAAACCTTTCATCAAGGTCCGTAAACAGTGGGCAGATGTATGGTTTTTATGAAGAGAATACCAATATTTTTCAACGCATGAGTCCTGTTGTGAATGTTTCCGGGAAAGTACGAAGCGGTGAAGAATCACTTAAATATACAGCGGTTACAGGCTGCAGTGAGCAGTATGGAGATATGAAAGGACTGAAGCTTAAAGCAGGACGATCCATACTTTATTCCGACATTGAATCCAGACAGAGGATTTGTGTGATCGGGGGATATGTGGCAAAGAAGCTATATGGAAGTGAGGAAAATGCGGTAGGTAAAAAAATAAAAATAGGAGAAAACACGTTTGATATTGCTGGTGTATATGAGACAAAAAATAAGCAGTATTCAGAAAGCGGAGGAGAAGATGATTTTGTGTGGATTCCTTATACTGTTGCGGTTAAAATAGAAAAAAATGCCAATATAGGAGATTACATATTTACTGTCAGTAATGTGTCAAAGGCAAATGAAGGCGTTGAACTGATTCATAAATTTCTGCTGGATATTCTTAAAAATAAAGATCTTGTCCGTGTCATGGCTATGAGCAAAATTCTTGATTCCATGAATAAGCAGATGGCAATGATAAGCGGACTGGCAGGAGGGATTGCCGGAATATCTTTGCTGGTAGCAGGCGTGGGAGTAATGAATATCATGCTGGTTTCTGTGACGGAGCGCACCAGAGAGATTGGAATCCGCAAATCCCTTGGAGCGAATAAAGGGGCCATTATGCAGCAGTTTATTATTGAGGCAGCAGTTACCAGTTCGATTGGAGGAATCATTGGAATAATATTTGGATGCGGTGCAACAGCTGTTGTGGGGAAGGCGGTTAACATAACGGCAGTGCCTGCATTAAATGCTGTTTTGATTGCATTTGGAGTCTCCGTTGCCATTGGATTGTTTTTTGGATATATGCCCGCCAGGAGAGCAGCAGGACTAAATCCTATTGATGCATTAAGAAGCGAGTAGTATAATTTTTATCAGTAAGTGGAAAACCCGGATTTTTAAGCTGGAAGTTAAGATGAGAACTGCTGGGGGAGGAAGGAATACGATGGAGCAATTAAAAATTTTGATTATTGAAGATGATGAGGATATCCGGGAAGGAGTAAGAATTCTTTTAGAAAGCCAGAATTATCTGGTAGAAGAAGCCAGGAATGGAAAAGAAGGCCTGGACCTTCTGACAGAAGATACGGATATGGTTATATTAGATGTTATGATGCCCGGTATGAACGGATTAAAGACCTGCAGGGAAATACGAAAACGGTCTTTTGTTCCTGTTTTATTTCTTACGGCTAAAACACAGGAGTCGGATAAATTAATTGGTCTTATGGCAGGCGGAGATGATTATCTTTCCAAGCCCTTTTCTTATTCAGAGCTTCTGGCAAGAGTGCAGGCACTTCTAAGAAGATACCGGGTGTACAAAGGAAAGGAGCTCACAGATGTTTTCCCAAAGGAAAAATGGCTGGAGCTGTATGATATTCGTATCAATGAAGAGTTTAATGAGGTCTGGGTGGGAGAAGAGGAAAAAGAATTAACGGACATAGAATATAAAATTCTGCTCCTGATGATGAAGCACCCGAAACGTGTTTTTTCAGCCCAGAACCTGTACGAAAGCATATGGGAAGAGCCTTATTTTTATACATCCAACAGTACGGTTATGGTTCATATCCGTAAGCTGAGAATGAAGATAGAGGTGAACCCCCAGGAGCCGGTACATATAAAGACAGTATGGGGAAAGGGGTACCGTTTTGAATAAAAGATGGCATAGCATGAAACTGCAGTTTTCATTGGTGATTGTAGGAGCAGGAATTCTGGCGGTCCTTGTCTATATGGGAGTGGGTCAGCTATCTCAGAGATGGCTGGATTCTTATTTTACAAGTAAGGCTTTTGTAGCCGGAGCGCAAAAGAAGAGTGCAGATCAGTTTCAGGATTATGTAACAAAGAATCATGTGAATTCCTGGGACAAGGCAGCGCTTGACGAGTGGATAGAACGTCAGAATATGGTATATATAACTATATACAGAGATGACCGCGTCATATATGATTCGATCATGAGCGATAGCGACTATTATAAGAGTCAGCCTTATTTTGATATTCAATTTCAGGATGGAACAGCCAAGGTGTATTTGGACGGATTCTTTGGATACCAGTTTTATCTCACCGCCATGACCATAACCCTGATCATTGCAGTACTGGTATTTTTAGCAGTCTGTATCGGTTTTATGGAGAAAAAGATCACATACATTACTCTTCTGGAGCGGGAAGTAAAGGTTCTAAAGGGCGGTTCACTGAATAAGGCAATATCCATCAGAGGGTCGGATGAGCTTACTTCGCTTGCCCAGGGATTAAATGAGATGAGGCTATCTTTAAAAGAGAATATGGAGATGAGGGAGAAGCTGCGTGCTGCCAATAAGAGCCTGGTAACCGGCTTGTCACATGATTTGAGAACACCTCTTACCGCTTTAATGATCTATCTTGAACTTCTGTCCAACGGAAAGGTTCCTGACGTGGAAAAGCAGAGGCAGTATGTGAATAAATGTACAGAAAAGGCAAAACAGATGAAAGTGCTATCGGATCAGCTGTTTGAAAGTGTACTGGTTGCAGAAGAAAAGAAGGAAGAACTGGAAGATCCCCAGATGCTGCAGTATATCATGGAGGATGTCATCTCTGACATGATTATGTTCTTAGAAAGCCAGGGTTTTTATACGGATTGCCGTGTTATATGGGAACCGGTCAAGATAGCAGTGTCCATTGATTATATCATAAGAATCGTCAACAATATCAGCTCGAATATCATAAAATATGCTGACATGGATAAGCCGGTTATAATTGAAATTAAATACCAGAAAAACCAGGTGGAATTATGGTTTATAAATGGAATATCTCCATTAAGAAATAATGGGGAAAGCACAAAAATGGGGGTTAATAATATCAAATCAATGATGGACAAAATGGGTGGGGTATGTGAAGTGAGCAGCCACGACAGCAGCTATATGGTGATAATAAAATTTCCGTTGAAATAAGAATAATTGCTTTATCTGATGGTAATATAATACCACAAAAACAACTTTTTTTCAAGTCTTGTAATTCACCTGTGACAGGCGTAAACTTTGAATTTATCAGAGAGGAGTACGACTATGGATAATGAGAAATGGCTGGTGCAGGGAGATGACAGGACTTCACTTGCAAAATTAAATGCTGCAAATGAATATACCGGACAGTTTGGTCTTAAGCTGTCAGAGGAAGATGCAGCGCTGCTTTTAACAGAGAGAAAAAATATTTTAAAAAAACAGGAAAGGGTGGAATTTGGTGAAGGGATTCTGCCAAAGCTTATATTTTCCTTCTGTGATTCGCCGTATATTTATCAGGATAACTATACGGATACCCTGGGGCGTCTGCAGGAAATATTTTACTTATATAAAAATGAAACTCTGGACGAAATAACCGACGATGAACTGATTGAATTCATGAAGGAGCAGTTTGATGGTCCCTGTCAGGGATCTGTGGATTATCTGGAAGATACCTCTTTGGAGGTGTTTGCGCGGAAATCCAGATTTGGTCTGCATGACAGCAGGGAAGAAGATGATGATGAGATATAGCAAAGAGGAGCTTATGCCTGTTGTGGCAAAGCTGGCAGCCCGCTATACAGGGAATGAAAGTACGTCAATCTCTTATGAGAAGGCCAGGCAGCTGATGGGAGCCGTAATTTATTGTATGGAAGAATATGAAAAAGCAGGGGCTGGCGCTCAGGGTCTTGTTGCAGAACATTCTTCCCTGTCGGCAGATACGGTCTACAGGCAGGGATATGAAATACTCATAGAAAAGGTAGCTGAAATCAGACAGAATTATAACCTCATGATGAAGGAGTTTCGGCATTATGGTAATCGGTGCTGTTATGATACCTTTCAAAAAGGTTTGCCGGGATTTTTCCTGTATTACGATCCGCGTTTTGATCCTATGAACCATATACTTACGCTGGATTATCCTGTGCTTATTCCTTTTGAAACTCTGTGCGGTGCCGATCTTATGGAAGTCTATGTAAACTGCGCATATATGGAACAGAAGTTTTTGGCGAAACTGCCTGAGGAGTATATCAGATACGTGATGAATGCCTATTCCGGTGATTATGAAGAACTGATTATTAATCTCGCTTCTATTGCGTTAAGAAACGTATTAGGCTGCCGGATCGCAGGAAAAACCATTGATTTAAATGGATATTCTGAGGAGGAAATGACACGACTGGAGAATTTTATCAGTGGAAACACAAGAGAGAATTTAGAGGAGCATTTAAAGAGATACGTGGATGAACTGGTGGACTTTGCATATGAGGGAAATAAAGAACTGGGAAATTATTTAAAAGAGGATATGAGAAATTATAGCTTTGAATTACGGCATGCACGAAACTATCACTGCCTTCAGACAGTGCTGGCAGTGAAAAACAGTTAAAAATATACCGGAATGCCTATAAGCAGGCTTCCGGTATATTTTTGCATAAACGGAGCATTATTCATGTCCGTGAGCAGTATTCTGTTCTTTTAAAAGATTCTTCTGTGCGGTTGAAAGCATGAGCTTAATGCGGTTTAACTGATTTACTTCACTGGCACCCGGATCATAATCCACAGCAATGATATTGGAATCAGGATATGCTTTTCTTAACTCCTTGATTACGCCTTTTCCCACAATATGATTGGGGAGGCAGCCAAAAGGCTGGGTGCACACAATATTATTGGTGCCGGTATGGATCAGTTCCAGCATCTCTCCGGTTAGAAACCAGCCCTCTCCGGTCTGATTACCGATGGAGACAAAGCCGTTAGCCATATCAGCAAGGTTTCTGATATGAGCCGGAGCAGTAAAGTTCTTACTCTTTTCCAGCTCCCGTTTGGCAGTCTTACGGAAGAATTCCAAAAGGGAAATCCCCATATTGGACAGGAATGCAGTTGATTTTTTTCCTCCCAGAAAATCTGCCTTAAAGTTTGTGTTATAAAAGCAGTACAGTAAAAAGTCCATTAGATCCGGCATAACGGCCTCGGCACCTTCCGCCTCCAGCAGTTCTACAATCCGGTTATTGGCAAGAGGAGAAAACTTCACCAGTATCTCACCTACGATACCAACCTTCGGCTTTTTCACGGAGTTTCTTGGCAGACTGTCAAAATCTCTGATGATGCCCTTAATGTTACGTGAGAACTCCATCATATCAGCCGACTTCTTTGACAGAGATACAATACAGCGCTCTTTCCATTTTTCATGAAGGGAGTTGGCTGAACCAGGTATCTTTTCGTATGGCCGTGTGGCATACAGCACTCTCATAAATATATCTCCGTATACCACCGCCTGCATCGCTTTTGTCAGCAGCGGCAGTGAGATGGTAAAGCCGGGATTGGACTCCATGTTGCCTGCATTGACTGAAATCACAGGTACCTGGCTCATGCCTGACTTATCAAGGGCTCTGCGGATAAATCCGATATAGTTTGAAGCACGGCAGCCGCCTCCGGTCTGACTCATAAACACAGCAGTACGGTCTAAATCATATTTGCCGGAAAGAAGTGCTTCCATGATCTGGCCGACTACGATGAGAGAGGGGTAACAGGCATCGTTATTAACGTATTTTAAGCCTGTGTCAATGGCAGAACGGTTATCATTCTGCAGAACCTCGATACGGTAGCCGAATGCCCGGATCGCGGGCTGTAAAAGATCAAAATGCAGAGGAGACATCTGAGGACAAAGAATGGTATATTCTTTTTTCATCTCCCTGGTAAAAACGACCCGGTTATAAGCGCTGGAGACCACTTTATGCTCAAAATGCCGTTTGTCACGGACCTTTAAGGCTGCAATAAGAGAACGGACACGGATTCTTGCAGCACCTAAGTTATTTACTTCGTCTATTTTTAATACTGTATAAATTTTGCCGGATCCGGTCAGGATATCATTAACCTGATCCGTGGTAACGGCATCCAGACCGCAGCCAAAGGAATTAAGCTGAATTAAGTCTAAGTTATCTTCCTTTTTCACCAGGCTGGCAGCCCGGTAAAGCCGGGTATGATACATCCACTGGTCCGTTACTACCATCGGCCGCTCAATGTCAGCCAGATGAGAGATGGAATCCTCAGTCAGCACCGCAAAACCATAGGAAGTAATCAGTTCAGGAATTCCGTGATTGATTTCCGGATCAACATGGTAAGGCCGGCCTGCCAGTACGATGCCGTGCCTGTTGTTCTCCTTTAACCACTGTAAGGTTTCCTCACCTTTTTTCTCCATATCCGTACGGGATGCCATGAGTTCCAGCCAGGCCTTATGGGAAGCGTCAGCAACTTCCGATGCAGGGATGCCAAATTCCCTGGTAAAGACTTCCGTTAAACGTCTGGTTAATACTTCTTCATTGGTAAATGCCATAAATGGATTTAAGAAACGGATCGATTCTGTTTTAATTCCTTCTACGTTATTTTTAATATTTTCCGCGTAGGAGGTGACAATCGGACAGTTAAAGTGATTGCCTGCGTCCGGACTTTCGTTCCGTTCGTATGGGATGCAGGGATAAAAAATGGTTTTGATTCCCTGCTTAATCAGCCATTCCACATGGCCATGGGCGATTTTGGCCGGATAGCACTCTGATTCACTGGGGATGGATTCAATTCCCAGTTCAT
>JAEWPQ010000312.1 GCA_023460575.1 Bacillota bacterium | reverse complement strand
AGAACAGGCGGGACTGCCGGAGTAGTGATACTCCGGTGGCCCCGCCTTTTAGATATTTAAAGATGTTCCAGCCATGTTTTAGCCAGAGAGATCCAGTTCTGGCACTGAGGCACGATACAGCGGCCGTTATCACCGGAAACTTCACTGTTTGCCAGAGACAGTCCGTGGCAGCCTGTTGGGTAGATGTGCATTTCCACGCTGACTCCATGCTCCGTGAGTGCATCCGCCAGTAAGTAACTGTTTTTCACCGGTACGGCGTCGTCTGTAGAGGTGTGCCACAAAAATACAGGCGGTGTATGAGCTCCGACCTGATGTTCCAGAGAGACCAGGCGACGCAGTGTTTCGTCGTCTGCGTCTGAACCCAATAAATTAAGGAAGGAACCCTTGTGGCAGTAAGGACCGGAAGTAATTACCGGATACGCCAGAATCATGCCGTTTGGCTTTATATTCTCAGGGGTAAGCGCTAACGGTCCGTATAAAAACTCCTGATTCCAGAATGCTCCTAAACTGCAGGCAAGATGGCCTCCTGCCGAAAAACCGCAGACAATAATCTTATCCGGATCAACCAGCCACTCCGCTGCGTGGGAACGGACCATAGAGACAGCACTGGCCAGTTCCATCTGGGGATAAGGAAACGAATCAGGTGCAATGCTGTAACGGAGAACAAATGCATGGCAGCCCATAGATAAAAACTGCATAGCGATGGGTTCGCTTTCTCTGTCGGATAAGTGCTCATAACCACCTCCGGGACAGATGATGACTGCCGGACGAAGTCGCTTTGGAGCGACGGATACAGGATCTAACAGATAGGCGTTTAAAGATGCATTGGCAGCTTTTTTTTCTTTTCCTGCCTGTTTTGCTGTTATGATAATCTGTTTTGTAAACTGATTCACAGACACCACACTCCTTTTTCTCGTGTTTTAGTTTTCAAGAACCTCGTTAATTCCATCAAATAGGGTCTTTGCTCCCTCGTCAGAGGTAAATTCCTGCGCACTCAATTTTCCAAATACTTTATAGTATAATCCGTCAGGATTTGCCTTTAATTCGCTGTTGTCAAACTGGGGATCCTGTGTGAATTTGCAGTAGTCAAGAACTTTTACATTGGCCTCTTTTGTCATTTTATCACCAATGTTTTTTTCATTCAACACTTTAAGTGCTGCAGCAGAGCATGGAACGCCTCGTTCAGTAGAGCAGATTTCAACACCTTCCGGATCATTTAACAGGAAGTTAACTAACATGGCAGCTTCCTTTGGATGCTGGGTAGATGCTTTTATTGCAAAGTCCATGGAAACCTTTGTAGAACCACCCTGGTAATCACCGAATTTTAAGAATTCGCCTACTACAAATTCCTGACCAGGTTTATTAACACTGCCGTCTAAAGCAGCTTTTACCTTGGAAACACCGGAATCCCACTCCATAAGACCTGCATATTTTCCATCGATCCATTTTGCGTTTTTATCAAGGGAGTCGGCCATATCTCCATTGATGGTAGCAATCGATGGGATTACATGCTCGCTTTCCAGCTTGTTCATGAAATCCAGCCCCTCTTTGATTTCGGCTTCTGTATAGTTTAATTTCCCGTCTGTAATCCAGTCTTTTCCGTACTTTGATTCCAGATAGTATACTAAAAAGATAGCGCGGTCATACTCTCCCAGAGCCAGAGGATAATAATCACTGTTGTAAGCCTTGAAAGCTGCACCGGCTGCCAGTAAGGAAGCCTCATCTGTAGGAATGGCACATCCAACTTCATCAAAGGTTGTTTTGTTCCAGTAGTACAGACGTCCGGTTAAGGAAATGGGAATAGCCATCAGCTTTCCGTTTACTTCATTTGCTTTTAATTTATCTTCCGGAAACTGTGTTAAATCAATAATGTCAGAATACTGGTTTAAATCAAGATAGGATTCGCCGCCTTTACTGTAATCCGTCACCCAGTTTGATCCGATCTGGATCACGTCAGCACATTCTCCGCTTAAAATCCCCAGAGACTGCTTCTCTTCCCATCCAGTCCAGGCGCCGTATTCTGTTTCAACTTTGATGTTGGGGTATTTTGCCATAAAAGCATCAACCGCCTTTTCTGTAGCTGCATGTCTGGAATCGCCGCCCCACCAGGAAATACGAATGCTTACAGGGCCCCCTGATGCTCCTTCTGATTTGGATTCTGAAACAGAAGTGGTATCAGAGGGGGCATTGGTTTTTTGTGCATTGCCGCACGCTGCCAGTGATAAGCCCATGGCAGCTGACAAAGTGACAGCCATAATTTTGGCAATCTTTTTTTTCATATAATTTCCTCTCTTTCTTTTTCCCATTGGGGAAATGATAAAAACGCATGATGCCTGTGGTTTTGGTGTGTAAGCACTTACACACCAGATTATCTTATCATATGTTTGAAAAGAAAAAAGATTAATAATTAATAAAAAATACATATATAAACTATGCATAATATACAATTATAAAAAGCTTTGTAATATAATAAAATATAATAAATTGTATAATGATTAAAAATAACCAATATAACATTGATGATAAAAGGTATTTTATAGTAAAAATGCATAAAAATAAAATATGTAATTGCAAACCTTTGCAGTATAAGAGTCAAGGGTATATAAATCCAACGATCTCAGCAGTGACAAGGAAGGGAAACCATGCTATTATTTAAAATATGGGGTTACTGAGGTACATGGAGGAGAATATATGGCTGTAACAATAAAAGATATTGCAACAAGTGCCGGTGTATCTTACTCAATGGTTTCAAGAGCGTTAAACGGTACGGGCGCAGTGGAACAAAAGAAAAAAGAGCAGATCCTTGAAATTGCACGGAGAATGGGATATATGCCAAACCAGGCAGCGGTTACCTTGAAAAAGTCAAAATCAGGTATGATTGGTCTTTGCTTTTCAACAATCAGCAAGTCAACATCGCCTTTCGTGCTTCATGATGTTCTTACAGGAGTATATCAGGAACTTGGAAGCAAGTATCAGGTTGTCGTAAAGGGAATTGATATGCATCAGCCGGGGACTTTGAATCCTTCTTATTTTGACGGGCTGCTGATCATGTCTCAGGGAGACTGGGATCAGGAATTTCTGGAGGAGGCCTGGGAAAAGAATATTCCTATGGTGGCGATCAGCAGGAAAGTACCCGTCAATATACCTGCTGTGGTTACAGATGAAATGGGAGGCATGGAACAGGCAATGAACTATCTTCTAAAAAATGGTCATCGCAGAATAGGAGTGATTGAAGGTTCCTCTTATTTAGAGGCCACCTTGTTAAGGCGTGAGGGATGGCAGAAGGCGGTAAGGGAGTATGGGCTTCATGAGGACCAGCTTCCCGTGGATTACGGCAATTACCGCTTTAACAGCGGAAGACTGGCAGCAGGAAGACTCCTTGATGCCCATAAAGATTTAACTGCTTTGTTATGCTTTAATGATGAGATGGCTTTTGGAGCCAGAAGTGCCGCAGCGGAACGGGGATTAAAGGTTCCGAAAGATATTTCACTGACAGGATTTGACAACTGGGATCTTTCCAGTTATGCTGATATGAGACTGACAACCGTGGAGCGGAGCGCTGCAAAGATTGCCATGGAAGGAAGCAGGATGCTGCTTGCATGTATGGAGGAAGGAGTACGCCCGGCCGATGTCTGGCTGGAAAACCGCCTGATTGTAAGAGACAGTGTAAAAAATTTAGAATCTGATAAAACAGCAGATAAATGAGTGAAGAGAGGAAATGAACCATGGATGTAATTGAAAGGTATATCAATGAACTGATGGAAAAAAGCACACCGGACCGTCCGGTATGGAACATTGAGAAGATTCTTCAGGGAGAGAAAGCAGGCTGGAACTATATTGACGGCTGCATGATCAAGGCGATCTTAGAGATGTATTCCATTACGAAGGATTCCAAGTATCTGGAGTTTGCAGATACGTTTATTGACTACCGTGTAAAGGAAGACGGATCCATTGAGGGATATGATGTAGAAGAACTGAACATTGATAATGTGAATGCAGGAAAAACCCTGTTTGAACTTTATGATCTGACCGGCAAGGAAAAGTACAGGAAGGCAATCGACCTGGTTTACAGCCAGATTGAAAAGATGCCCAGAACAAAAGAAGGGAATTTCTGGCATAAAAATATTTACCCAAATCAGGTGTGGCTTGACGGTCTTTACATGTGTCAGCCATTCTACATGGAATATGAAGACAGGTTTCATGACAGAAAAAACTGTGAAGATATTTACAGTCAGTTTGCCAATATAACAAAACATATGAAGGATTCTGAAACAGGACTTTACTATCATGCCTATGATTCCTCCAGAGAGATGTTCTGGTGTGATAAAGTGACCGGACTTTCCCAGAATTTCTGGCTGAGAGCACTGGGCTGGTATTCCATGGCGCTTCTTGATACCATGGATAAAGATAGTCATAAGGAACAGGGAGCATTGCATCAGATGAAAGAAGCGTTCAAGTCACTGATTGATGCCATGCTGAATTATCAGGACCTGAGCGGCATGTGGTATCAGGTGGTCAACTTAGGCGGAATGGAGAAGAACTATTTAGAAACCAGCGGCAGCGCCATCTTCTCCTATGCAATCTTAAAAGGCGTGCGCCTGGGTTATCTGCCTGAAGCATATGCAGAATACGGAAAGAAGGCATTTGAAGGAATCTGCAAAACTTATCTTCATATGGAAGAAGGAAACATGAGTTTAGGCGGAATCTGCCTGGTGGCAGGTCTGGGAGGCAAAGACAGAAGAGACGGAACATTCCAGTATTATATGTCTGAGCCGGTAGTAAAAGATGATGCAAAGGGAGTAGGGCCGTTCCTTCTTGCATATACAGAGATGAAACGGTGCGGATGGCAGTATCAGTCATAGAAAATAAAAGGGAATGAGGCAGCCGGCCTCATTCCCTTTTTAACTTAAACTGTTCTGTGCGAATTTCTTCGGTGAAATGCCCGTCTTCTTGGTAAATGCTTTAAAGAAGTTGCTGTAATCATTAAAGCCGCACATGCTGTATACCTCGTTCACACTGTACCCGCCAGCCAGCAGCGTCTGGGCCAGTTCAATTCTTCTGGTTGTGATATAGGAGTTAATGGTTGTTCCCGTTCCTTTTTTAAAAAGCCTGCAAAGGTAAGAAGTGCTCAAATAAAAATGAGCTGCAATTTCTCCGATGCTTAAGGAAGAATCAATGTTATGATGAATATAGGTAATAATATCTGCCACCTTGCTGTTAAAATACTGTCTCTGTTCTTCTGACTGTTCGCCCAGATCTGCTTCTGCCGCACATTTCGTCAAAAAAACCATCAACTCTGCAAATGCCGAACGTTCTTCCACGTCATGTCCAAAGCCATCCTCCACAGCCAGCTTATTAAAATAATAAGTAAACCTCCGCTGCTGTCCCTGGTTTAAATGAATCCGGTGGGAAAAATTATCCGGCCGGTGGGTAAAGCAGTAGGTCAAATCCGTAAGACTGGTGGAAATGGTCTTTAAATACTCCGGATCAATAAAAACAGCATACCGTTCATGGGGGATGGACGAATCCATCTGAAGGATCTGGTGCTTTTCCCGGGGATTAATCATGAATAAATCGCCAGGCTCTATGCGGTAATTGTTGTCTTCAATTAAAAAAGTACGACCGCCGCTGATGGAAAAATAAAACTCGCAGCAGCGGTGGCTGTGCATGCTTAAAACACTGCTTTCTTTATGCAGATGTGCAATGGAAAAATAATGGCTTTCAAAACAGCGGTCAATTCCTTCCGAATATGAAGTAAGTACTTTCATTATTGGCATTCTCCTTGGCTAATACTACTAAAACAATATCATAGGATGTCAAAATATGCAATGTTTTGTGCTGTATTTGAAATGAATTATAAGGTAATAGGTGTTATAATAATAAAAAAGTGTTGTGTAAGCGCTTACGCAAAATACATAAATCTATCTTCAGAATGCGAAAACATTTACACGGAACTTTTAAAGAACTCATTTATGAGGGAGAGAAAAAGGAGAGAAAAAGATGAGAAAAATCAAACAGTGGACAGCAATGGGGTTAGCGACTGTTATGGCAATGTCTCTATCTGCCTGCGGGTCTGGCAAAAGCAACACTGCTGAATCAACCACTGCTGCACCTGCAGAAACTACTACTGCAGCAGCAGAAACCACAGCTGCAGGAGCTACGACTTCCGGAGAACCGGTAGAACTGAAATTTTCCTGGTGGGGCGGCGACACAAGACATGCTGCAACAGAAGAAGCAATCAAAGCTTTCCAGGCAAAATATCCAAACATAACTGTAACTCCAGAATATGGTGCATGGACCGGATGGGAAGAGAAGCAGTCCTTAAATATTTTAGGCGGCAATGCGGCTGATGTTATGCAGATCAACTGGAACTGGATTGATTCCTACAGCCAGGGCGGAAAGTCTTTCGCAAACCTGGAGGATTACTCCGATGTTCTTGATTTAAAACAGTTTTCACCTGAGAGCCTTGAACTTTGCAAGGTAGATAATAAATTAATGGCAGTTCCGATTTCCTTAACTGGCCGTCTGTTCTACTGGAACAAGACAGTATTTGATGAGGTTGGTGTTTCACTTCCTACTGATCTTGATTCCTTATACAAAGCCGGAGAAGCATTCAAGGCAAAAGATCCTGATATGTATCCGCTGGCAGTTGGACAGTATGACCGTATGATTCTGATGGTATATTATCTGGAAGCTAAGTATGGCAAGAACTGGGTAGAAGACGGAGCAGTTAACTATACAGAAGATGAAGTAAAAGATGGTATGGACTTTATCAACAATCTGGAAGAGAAACATGTAATCCCTGCTCAGGCAACAATTGACGGCGATATGGCTGACTCTCTTGATAAGAATGCAAAATGGATCGATGGAAAATATGCTGGTATCTTTGAGTGGGATTCCTCTGCTTCCAAGTTCAAAAAAGCTCTGGAAGGCAGCGTTAACAAACCTGGTCAGGAATTCGTAGTTGGCGACTTCATTAAGATGGGTAACAACAACGGCGGATTTACAAAGATCTCCATGGCATTTGCAGTTGCTGGAAACTCCAAGCATCCAAAGGAAGCAGCTATGCTGATCAACTTCCTGTTAAATGATGAAGAAGGCGTTAAGATCGGTTCTACCGAAAGAGGTATTCCTTGTTCCGCAGCGGGACTTAAGATCCTTCAGGATAACAAGCTTGGCGATCCTCTTACCATTGAAGCAAATACAAAGGTTATGGATTACAGCAAGTTCACTCTGGACAGTAAATTTGAGCACAATGACTTAAAGGCTAACCCAGACGGCGTTTATTACAAAGTATTTGGTAAGCTGAGTTCAAAAGAGTTGGATTCTGCTGCAGCTGCAAAAGAATTGATCAAGGGTGTTACTGACACACTTGAGAACTAATTGTCTTTAAAAGATAAGATATTCATATTTCATACGAGCCGCCATAATTATATGGCGGCTCCCATAAAGAAAAGGGCAGACAAAACGTCATGGAATGCAGAAATGAGACATTAAAACCATATCAGCTTATGGGAGCAGTACAAATGTATGAAGCAACTGGAGAAGATGCTTTTAAAAAGTTTGTAATGGATCAGTTAAGCAGAATGGAAGCCCCGGAAGGGACGGCAGTCAGTCTGCCGGCACAGGATTATTCCGCTTATTTTTTCGCTTTGGAACAAACCGGTAATGAGAAATACAGGCAAAAAATAGAAGATGTCATGAAAGCCCCGGAGTGGACCTTGGAGCTTATGCCGTTTATAACAGCATATGACACAAAGTATAAAAGAAAAGAACATTATAATGAGATTGCGGCCATGTTTCGGGAGAAACAGCAGTTTACCGGAACTGATGTGGTGTCACTGATTGATACCATTGCTCAGATGTCAGAAGAGATCTATGAATATTATAGGGAATTAAGGGATTTATTTAAGGTTATAGTCAAGGAGAAGATGAAAGACCTCCCCAATTCTACTGAAATTATGGAAATTGGTTATTCCATTCTGAAAGCTTGCAACACAGGCGTGCTTCAAAAAGAAAAATACGGTAATTTCGGGGAACTTGTATGGAAAAATATTGCGGGGATTGATAAGAATACATGTACAGGTTTAAAAGATATGATCTGTGCGCAGCATATAATTTTTAATAAACAGGAGGTATGAGCAGTATGAAGTCAAAGGGTATGCGTAAGTTCCTGGCTGATAATGCGGGATTCTTCTTTGTCCTGCCATGGCTGATTGGATTTATACTTTTTAAAGTTTATCCATTCGCCTCTTCATTGTACTATAGCTTTACAAATTACGATCTGTTTAAT
>JAEWPQ010000311.1 GCA_023460575.1 Bacillota bacterium | reverse complement strand
TGGTTACATTAGGTTGGCTAAACTTTCATATTTCAAATAAAAAAGAAAAATGGAGGATTTAACAATGGGAAAATATGACCTGTTGGCAAAAGACATTATCAAAAAAGTCGGCGGCAAGGATAACATTTTAAGCCTTGTACACTGCGTGACCCGTCTGCGCTTTCAATTAAAAGATGAAAGCCTTGCAGATGATGAGGCACTGAAACAGACAGAAGGTATCATTACAGTGATGCGCAGTTCCGGACAGTATCAGGTTGTAATCGGAAATCACGTTCCACAGGTATTTGCGGATGTGTGCAGGATAGCCAATATCTCAACAGAGAAAGCACCAGAAAAAAAGAAAATGAGTTTCAGGGAAAAATCGCTGGATCTTATCTCCGGGATTATGATGCCTGCAATCGGCCTCCTCTGTGCCTGCGGTATGTTAAAGGGACTTAATTCCATTCTTTCCTATCTTGGACTTTATTCCAATGAGGACGGAATCTATATTCTGCTCAATGCAATCGGAGATTCCATCTTTTATTTCTTTCCTGTTGTCATCGGTTACAATACAGCAAAGAAGATACAGATGAATCCATTCCTGGGCCTGATTATAGGTGCTGCGCTGTGTTATCCAACCATTAACGGAGTGGATGTACCCCTGTTTGGCCATGTGTTCAATGCGACTTATACGTCTACACTGCTTCCTGTAATTTTAATCGTAGCCGTAGCAAAGCCTTTGGAGAAATTTTTTAACCGGGTAATACCTGATATGGTAAAAACCTTTATAACGCCAATGCTAGTGCTGTTAATATCCGTACCCCTTGGCTATGTGGTAATCGGACCTCTTGCCAATATGCTGTCCAATGGCATTTCCCAGGCAGTATTATCTGTATACAAGCTAAGCCCCATAGCCGCCGGATTTTTAGTGGGCGGATTCTGGCAGGTAATGATTGTTTTTGGTGTTCATATTGTGCTGGTTGTGCTGTGTATTACAAATATTATATCAGGAACACCAGATCCGATCCTGGCATTTACCACCTTTGTTACCTTTACAACTACCGGCATGGTTTTTGCCATGTGGCTGAAAACAAAGGATAAAACCTTAAAGCAGATCGCTCTTCCTGCATGGATCTCAGGTTTTTTTGGAGTGACAGAGCCTGCCATTTACGGAATTTTATTGCCCAGAATGAAGCAGTTTGTTCTTTCCTGCCTCTGCGGAGCGTTTGCAGGAGCAGCAACTGCCGCTCTGGGGTTGAAATATCACACGATGGCAGGTATGGGACTCTTTGAGATTCCGGCACTTCTTGATCCTGCCCAGCCGGGAGTGAGTCTGGTGAGGGCGGTAATTGCTTCAGCTGTCTCACTGGTGATTGGTTTTGTGGTTTCCTTTATAACTTTTAAAGATGAGGAGCCTTCTCAGACAAAAGGGGAGGAAAATCTTTCTGAAAAATGTAAAAAAGGAGTGATTGCCTCTCCTTTGTCCGGCAGGGTGAAATCCCTTAGTCAGATCGATGATGCGGCATTTTCCAATGAAACCCTGGGAAAAGGAGCTGCAGTTACCCCTTTAGAAGGAAAGGTGACGGCTCCGTTTAACGGCACAGTTATGATGCTGTTTCCCACAAAGCATGCCATAGGGCTTACGTCTGATGAGGGCTGTGAAGTTATCATACACATAGGAATGGATACGGTTCGTTTAGACGGAAAGCATTTCGAAGCACATGTGAAAGAGGGAACTAAGGTTAAAAAAGGAGATCTTTTGATTACCTTTGATAAAGATGCCATTGAGAAGGAAGGATATTCTCTTGATTCTCCGGTTATCGTGACCAATACAAATGATTATATGGATATCATAGCAATGATGGAAAGCGGTTCAACCGTCCACCATGGTGATGATTTAATTGCCATATTATAACAGAGAGGAGGAATGAAATTGTTTCCGGATAATTTTTTATGGGGCGGTGCTGTTGCAGCCAACCAGTGTGAGGGAGCCTGGGATGCTGATGGAAAAAAAGAGAGCATCTGTGATCATTTAACGGCAGGATCCCTTAAGAAGAACAGGGTTTTTACTTCTGAGATTCTTGAGGGGGAGAGTTATCCCAGCCATACCGCAGTTGATTTCTATCACCGCTACAAAGAAGATATTGCATTATTTGCAGAAATGGGGTTTAAAGTTTTCCGGCTGTCCATCGCCTGGAGCAGAATTTTTCCAAATGGAGACGATGAAATTCCCAATGAGGAAGGCTTGCAATTCTATGACCGGGTTTTTGATGAATGCCGCAAATATGGGATTGAACCAATGGTGACACTGAGTCATTTTGAGATACCGTACCACTTAGTGAAGGCTTACAAAGGATTTTCGGACCGGAGGGTGATTGGCTTTTTTGAACGTTATGTAAGGTGCGTAATGGAACGGTACAAGGATAAGGTAAAGTATTGGCTGACCTTTAATGAAATCAATTTTGCCACCATGCCTATGGGAAATCTTGAGGTGCTGGGCATCATTAACAGGGAAGACGATGAGGTGGCTAATCCGTTAGATGACATAAACCTCCGCTTTCAGGCGCTGCATCATGTATTTCTTGCCAGTGCAAGAGCAGTGGCTGCAGCGAGGAAAATCAACCCGGATTTTAAAGTGGGCTGCATGATCGCACATATTACCATGTATCCGCTGACTTCCAGACCGGAAGATATGCTTCTTTTGCAGGAGCTTGATCATTTAATCAATGATTTCTGCGCAGATGTCCAGATAAAAGGGAGCTATCCCGGATATGCGCTGCGCTATCTGGAGGAAAATCACATAGATCTGACTGTAGAGCCGGAGGATGAGGCTGTATTACGAAATGGCTGCGTTGACTTTTATTCATTCTCATACTATATGAGCAATTGTGTAACTACAGAGGAAGGTCATGCCACCACTCTTGGAAATCTGCTGGGTGGAGTGAAAAATCCCTACCTGGAAGCAAGCCAGTGGGGATGGCAGATTGATCCGAAAGGCCTTCGGTACACACTCAATAAGATTCAGGACCGTTACGGCATTCCTGTTTTTGTTGTTGAGAACGGGCTTGGAGCGGTTGATAAACCCGATGACAATGGCTGTATCCATGACGATTACAGAATTAACTATTTAAGACAGCACATTACTGAAATGGAACGTGCCATTGACGATAAGGTGAATCTCATGGGATATACAGTCTGGTCTGCTCTTGATATCGTAAGCTCCGGTACAGGAGAAATGAAAAAACGGTATGGCTTTATCTATGTGGATAAAGATGATCAGGAAAATGGGACTATGAAGCGGGTCAGAAAAAAATCATTCTACTGGTATAAAAAAGTAATCGAAACCAATGGGGGAGATTTAACAGATATAGAAATTTAGAAACAGGGACATGCAGGAGGCATTTTGCTTTCGGCATGTCCCTGTTTTTAATAAAATGTAAGGAACTTTTAGCGCAGATACTCTTGACAGGAATTCATACAGGGAGTAATATCTATTTAGAAAAATATCTAAATAGATAAGGAGGTATATATTGGGCTTCCCGGATACATTTAAGGCTCTCTCAGATCCGGTCAGGCGGGAAATCCTGCTGATGCTGAGAAATGGCCGTTTATCTGCCGGACAGATTGCAGAAAAATTTGATATGACAAATGCCACAATATCATACCACCTTGCACAGTTAAAGAAGGCAGATCTGGTATTTGAATCAAAGTATAAAAATTTTGTTTATTATGAACTGAATACATCTGTTTTTGAGGAGCTTATGCTTTGGCTGTCTCAATTTAAGGGAAAGGAAGGAAATGATGAAGAATAAAAAGACAATTATTTTAACCTCTGTTATGTGTATGCTTCCAGAGATACTGTCTGTTATACTCTATAAGAGACTGCCGGAGCAGGTCGCGGTGCACTGGAACAGCGCAGGGGAGATTAACGGATATCTCCCCAAAGCTATGGCTGCATTTGGAATGCCGTTTGTATTTCTGATAATAAATATTTTTTCAAATATCAGTCTGCTTTATGATCCCAGGCGGGAGGGACAGCCGAAGGCACTCCGTGCAATCGGTATCTGGCTGGTGCCTTTTACTTCCCTGATTCTGATTCCTGCCACGTTGTTCCTGTCAATTGGCGTTAAAATTCCAATCACCGCAATATCATCTTTCGTGGTTGGTATCGTGTTTATTGTAACTGGAAATTACTTACCGAAAAGCAGAAGAAATTACATGATGGGAGTGAGGATTCCCTGGACCTTTCATGATCCGGATAATTGGAATAAAACAAACCGGATGGCCGGCCATATGATGGTGATCGGAGGTTTTGTAGTCTTAATAAGCGGATATTTTCATGTGACTGCTGTTTTCTATGGAGTTTCCGTCATTCTTATCATAGCTGTTTTAATTGCTGTTATCCCATTTTTTTATTCCTTTTTACTATATAAAAAAGAGCGGGATAAAAATCCGAATACGTAATGTATGCCTAGAGACCGCCGTGTTTACCTAAATTAAGTACAATAGTTATATTAGTTTATATAAATTAGATTTGGAGGTGTTACATGGCAACAATTCTGGTTGTTGAAGATGATAAACATACAAGATTGCTTACCTGCGCCAGATTGAAACCGTTCTATGCAGTGGCAGAAGCGGAAAATGGGGAAGAAGCGTTGAAAATGCTGGATCAAAATCATATAGATCTCATTATAGCCGATATTCAGATGCCTGTTATGAATGGATATGATCTTGTAAAGGAACTGCGTGATTCAGGGATACAAATACCCGTTATAATGCTGACAGCAATGCACACGTTTGATGATAAAAGAACAGGCTTTGCTTCCGGCACAGATGATTATATGACAAAGCCGATTGATTATGAGGAGCTTCTCTGGCGTACAAAAGCACTTCTGAGAAGGGCTAATATAGTCAGCCAAAGAAAAATTATAATTGGAGATATTACTCTTGATTCTGCCGCTTATACCGTAACAAGAGAAGGCACAATTACAGAACTGGCTAAGAAGGAATTCGATCTTCTTTTTAAATTACTTTCCTATCCTGGTATGATTTTTACGAAATCCCAGCTTCTTGATGAAATATGGGGGTATGAAACCAATAGCGATGAAACAACGATAAAGACCCATATAAACAGACTGAGGAACAAATTTGCAGACTGTACGGAGTTCGAAATCATTACAATCAGGGGACTGGGGTATAAAGCGGAGATTTATGAAAAATAGCTACAGGAAAGAGAGGCAGATAAAAATTACAGGAAAATTTAATAAGAAAAAACCACTTGCTATACATTGGGCAGTGTGGTTTTACATTTTAATACTGATTAGTTCTGTTATGGCATTCGGAACTATTGCGTATTTTGAATTGGATATGGATAGCAGTGATGCAATTTACATGCTTGCCATGATGCCTTGTATGGGTATAATTGCAGGAGCAGCCTTGCTAAAAATAATAAGAGTTCTGAAACTTCGGATGAAAAAAATTCTGGATGGAATTACCAGCGTGGCTGAAGGTGATCTGGACGTTGTGTTAGAATTAAATAATTCCGGTGAATATAGAGAAATGTACGAGAATTTTAACCGTATGGTCCGGGAATTGAAGAATACAAAAGTTGAAATGCAGAATTTCATGAATAATTTCTCCCATGAATTTAAAACTCCCATAACTTCCATACATGGTTTTGCAGAACTGTTATTAGAAGAAAACATAAGCGAAGAGGATAAAAAACAATACCTTCAGATTATATTGGAGGAATCCCAGCGGCTGGCATCACTTTCTCAAAACACGCTGTTACTTTCAAAGCTGGATGCACAGGAGGTTTTGACGGATAAAAAAGTATTTGAATTAGATGAGCAGATTAAAAAATGCGCAATTTTATTATTCCGGCAAATTGAAAAGAAACAAATCATATTAAATATGGAGCTGGCCCCCGTAACATATTATGGAAGCGCAGAACTGCTGCATCAGGTATGGATGAATCTCATAAGTAATGCGATTAAATTTACTCCCAATGGCGGGGAGATTACTATTATAATGATTGCGATAGGAAATCAGATCACCATTAATATATCGGATACTGGAATCGGCATGGATGAGGAGACTGCCAGACTTATTTTTAATAAATACTATCAGGGAGATTCTTCTCATGCTACCTCAGGGTTTGGACTTGGGCTTTCTATCGTGAAGCGTATTGTAGAATTATGCAAGGGTGAAATTATTGTAACCAGTGTCCCCGGCAGAGGAAGCACATTTTCAGTAGTATTACAAAATAAAATCAATAACAAATAAATGGAAAGAGGCTTTACATGAACGTTGTGATCGTGTAAATACCTCTTTTTTTGTATTATAAAAACTTTGCTGTTTTTATTTTAGTTTACGTTCAGTTTACAAACGCATATTACAATGTCGGGTATCAATGTGCTGTTAAAAAAGCTGTGTGATTGAACGAAGGATCCCTGTGGATAAAACAGGACCATATAAAAATTAATCTTTAAGGAGCAGAAAATGAAAAAGAACGTACTATTACTTGGAGTAATCGCAGTGATATTCATTGCGGTGATATTGGTTCGGATTAATGGAATGAAGGTTCCCGTCAAGGCAGATATTCAGCCTGTTGTGGAAACCGTTAATCCGGAAGTTGGCACAATTGAGTTGTACACCAGTCTGATTGGAACCATAGAGCCTGAGACTGTTGTCAGGATCTCCCCAGAAGCGTCAGGAACAGTTACGCAGGTAGCTGCGAAAGCAGGAGATGTGGTACAGCAGGGACAGCTTCTGTGCGTAATTGATACAAATAAAGTGCAGAATGCAAAGAATACCATGGACAATGCGCAAGTTACTTATAAAGAAGCACATGATACCCTGGGGCGTATGTCAGCTCTTTATCAAAGCGGTGCTGTCTCTGAGCAGGATTATCAGGGATATTTAAATTCAGCAAAAAAGTCGGAGATTGCATACAAACAGGCAAAAGAGGAGTACGAAAACCAGGTCTCTTACAGTAATATTAAGTCTCCCATCAGCGGAAAGATAGAAAGCTGCAGTATTGAGCAATTTGATAAGGTGTCCACCAGCGATCAGATCTTTGTCATATCCGGAGAGGGGAATAAAATCATCTCTACAAGCCTGACAGAGAAATTAAAACGCCAGGTAAAGCTTGGTGATTCAGTTACAGTTGAGGAAGACGGAAACAATCTGCAGGGAACTATTTCTGAAATAAGCGGGATGGCAGATGATAAGACCGGTTTGTTTAAAATTAAGATACAGCTTGCCGACGCAAACGATTTATCTACCGGAACCAGCGTCAAGTTGTCTTTGTGCTCTGAGAGGGCAGACCAGGTGATTACAGTACCCGTAGATTCTGTTTACTATGAGAACAGTAAACCATATGTGTATACGTATGACAACGGTACGGTACATAAAATTTTTATTGAAGCTGGCATCTACGATTCAAGCCGTTTGGAGGTAAAGGAAGGAATACAGAAAAACATGGAGGTCATTACCACCTGGAGTCCTGAGCTTTATGAAGGAGCAAAAGCGTCGGTAATGAATTCAGGAGAAGAAATAAAAGGAGAATCCAAGGCATGAATCAATTAACAAAAATCGTCTTAAGACGGCCGGTTACCGTTATTATGTGTCTTCTATGTCTGGTGGTATTTGGTGTTTCTTCTGTAATCAACTCCAGGCAGGAACTGACTCCGGAGATGAGCATGCCCATGCTTATGGTCGTGACACCTTACCCCGGAGCACAGCCAAAGGATGTAGATGAATTAATCAGTAAAAAGATTGAAGATGCAGTTGGTTCACTCAGCGGTATAAAAAAGGTAACGTCTAAATCCTTTGAAAACCGTTCGACAGTAACAATTCAGTATGACTATGGTACAGATTTAGATAAGTCCTATAATGATTTAAAAAAGAAAATAGACGAAGTTTCTTCAGATTTGCCAGGTGAGGCTAAAACGCCGATTGTGATGGAATTGGATACCGGATCTTCCGCTGATATAAAATTAGTTGTTACCGGGGCAGAGACGTCAAATCAGTATGACTATGTGAAGCAGGAAATTGTACCTGAATTTGAAAAGCTGTCCAATGCAGCGGAAGTATCCATAGCCGGAGGCAGCGAGGATTATATTAAAGTAGAACTGAATCCGGAAAAAATGCAGCAGTATAAGATTTCCATGTCCTCCATTGCAAATGATATCTCCGCATCTGATGTAAAGATGCCTGGCGGCACAATCGAAGTGGGCAGAAAAAAAGCGGCTATATCATCACGGCTGAAGTTTGATACAGAAGATTCTCTGCAGAATGTACCGCTTACAGTACCGGGTAACAATATTGTTTATCTTGGAGATATAGCAGATATTTATACAACAAGTGAGAAAGAAGGAAGCGTAGCTCATTTTAATGGGAAGAATACCGTTTCACTATCTGTCAGCAAGCAGCAAAGTTCCACTGCAGCAGAGCTTTCAAAAGAGGTAAATCGGACAATTAAGACACTTGAGGCATCAAAACCTGGTTTGGATATTCAGATAGTCAATGACAGCTCGAAAGATATTATGGCTTCTCTGGAGTCCATTGCAGAAACAGTTATTCTTGCTATCCTGATTTCCATGGCGGTTATCTGGCTTTTCTTTGGGGATCTAAAAGCTTCCTTAATCGTTGGAAGCTCCATACCGGTATCTATTCTGACCGCGCTTATTTTAATGAAGTTTATGGATTTTTCATTGAATATGCTTACACTGGCAGCGTTGTCCATGGGAGTAGGTATGATGGTGGATAATTCAATAGTCGTAATGGAAAGCTGTTTTAGGGTGACATCACAGGAAAAGAAGGAATTCATCGATTATTTTCAAGACGCCTTAAAAGGAACCGGAATTGTGGCGGCTTCCGTTTTCGGGTCCACACTGACTACCTGCGTGGTTTTTCTTCCGCTGGCTTTTTTGAACGGCATGGCAGGACAGATGTTTATGCCTCTGGGATTTACCATTGTGTTCTGCATGGGAGCTTCCCTTATATCAGCAATTACGGTGGTACCTTTATGCTATCTGATGTATAAGCCGGAAGAGACTCCGGCACTTTTATCAGCGCCGATTAGCAAGCTTCAGGATCTTTATAGAAAAGTGATGCGTCATATCCTTCCTAAGAAGAAAACAGTCATGGCAGTCTCGGTCCTTCTTCTTCTGGTATCTTTTCTTATGGCAGGACAGCTTAAAGTAAGCCTGATTACTGCCGATGACCAGGGGCAGATTGCTGTTACAGTGGATATGGCTCCTGGGCTCAAGACAAAAGATGCGGAAGAATTGCTGAAAAAAGTAGAAGAGTCCTTTTCCGATTATCAGGAGATGGAGTCCTATGTAACCGGTTATGGAGGAAGTGGTGTAAGCGCAGGTAACTCTGCATCAATCATTGTTTATTTGAAAGAAAACAGAAAAGTAACCACGAAACAGGCGGTGGATATTTTTAAAGAAAAGCTTAGCAAGGTGACGGATTGTAAGATTACGGTAAAAGAAAATTCCTATGCAAGCATGATGAGTTCAGAAGATTCTTATGAGCTGGTCCTGAGAAGTACAGACTACAATCAGTTGAAAAACTCATCCCAACAGATTGTTTCAAAATTAATGGAAAGGCCTGAACTCACCCGGATCCATTCGTCCCTTGAAAATGCGGCACCTGTTGTGGAAGTAGGAGTCGATTCGGTAAAAGCAAAGGCAAAAGGGATCAGTCCATCCTCAATCGGCCACAGTATATACCAGGCGATTAATGGAGTGACCGCAAAAACGATAGAAGTAAACGGAGATGATGTGGATGTAAAAGTCCAATATCCGGATGATGAATTTAAGTCTGTGGATCAGATCCGGAATATGACGCTGTCTCTTTCAAACGGAGGGTTTGCCGCTGTCAATGATGTTGCAGAAATAAGCTTTCAGGACAGTCCGGCAAGTATTACCAGAGAAAATAAGCAATATGTTGTATCTATAACCGGCGATTATACGTCATCAGCGAATAAAAATACAAAATCCGTGATCAACAGGGAGATTGTAACACCAAACTTAAATTCTTTCGTAAGCGTAGGATCCAGTGCAATGGATGATCAGACGACAGAGGAACTTACTTCTCTTCTGTATGCAATTATGCTGGCAGTATTTCTGGTATTTGTAGTAATGGCTGCTCAGTTTGAATCACCAAGATTTTCATTTATGGTTATGACAACCATTCCATTCAGCCTGATAGGGGCTTTTGGCCTGATGTTTTTTGCGGGCTGCGAATTAAGTATGGTTGCCATGCTTGGATTTTTAATGTTGATCGGAACAGTAGTAAACAGCGGTATTCTTTATGTGGATACGGTCAACCAGTATAGAGCAGAGATGTCGCCCGAAGAGGCAATGATTGAAGCTGGAGCGACCAGACTTCGCCCGATTTTAATGACAACCTTAACCACCGTACTTTCTATGATCCCGATGGCGCTTGCATTAGGGCATTCCGGTGAAATGATGCAGGGACTTGCAGTTGTCAATATCGGAGGATTGACGGCTTCTACCGTTTTAAGTCTTCTTATGCTTCCGGTATACTACAATCTTATGAGCAAAAAAGAGAGAAAAAAAGGGAAAAAGAAAAGAAATAGAAAAACAGTTTCAAAGACAGGAAAGGAATAAAAAATGAGAAATATAAAGCAGATAGCCGCATTCAGTCTTGCTGCTGTACTCTCTTTTTCCGGCCCGGCGTTAAACGTCTGGGCCGGCAGCCCGGAGTTTGCCAGGACACAGGAGGAGTGGATGAAGCTTAGGGATAATGTGGTTGAATATGAGGAACTGGCTGATCTGATCCATGAATACAATGTAACTGTTCAAAAGAACCAGCTGGATTTAAATGATAAGAAAAAAGATGATCTGATTACCAGAGACCAGTATGCACAGTATTACAGGGATGCAGCAAATGATGCAAGAAGTGCCATATCAGGAGATGATCCGGTTACAGATGCAAAAAGTGCAGTGAGTGCTGCAAAGTCAGATAAAGCTGCAGATGATAATACAGAGGATCTGGAGGTATACAGACTCACCTATGACCAGACTGAGGCTAATTTGGCAGCGCAGGCTCAGACCTTAATGATTACCTGTTTTCAACAGAAAAATCAACTGGAAAGCGCTCAATTAGATTTGGAGCGTTCAGAGGCAGATTATCAGACAACACTGGCAAAGCAAGCCGCAGGTATGGCAACCCAGGCGGATTTACTTGCAGCGCAGGAAACCATACAAAACGCCAGTGCCGCGATGGAGAAGCTTCGTGCGTCGGTGGAAGAAACAAGACAAAAACTCTGCGTAATGCTGGGCTGGAATTACAATGATTCTCCTGAAATACGGGATCTTCCGGAGGTGGACTCAGAACACATACAATCATTGAATCCGGAGGTTGATCAGGAAAAAGCTCTTAAGAATAATTATACGTTAAATATAAATAAGAGAAAGCTTGAAAATGCCAGTGCAGATATTACGAAGGAGACGTTAAAAAGAACCATCTCAAGCAATGAGCAGAATATCGGTACAGCGCTTGTAAAGGCTTATCAGGCAGTTTTACAGGCGAAATCCGCCTATGAACAGGCAGTTACGGAATTTAATCTGGAAAGTAAAACCATGGATATCATACGGCAAAAATACCAGCTTGGTATGGTTAGCCCTCTGATGTATCAAAAGCAGGAGAATACATACAAAACAAAAAGTATTGCGGTAAAATCCGCAGAGCTTACCCTTTTCTCCTCTGTCCAGACTTATGATAATACAGTAAACGGTCTTGCTTCTGCAGGAGGATGATGAGATGAAAAAGTCAGCTATTTTAACGTTCTGTATGGCAGCAGGACTTGCGGTTTCTTTCATTATTCCTGTTTACGGTTCAACCGGACCCTGTCAGAAGGAGAATCCCGTTCCCAATGGGATAACAAAAGAGCAGTGGGATAAATTAAATGATCAGACAATTGAGTTTAATGAACTTTCGGATTTGGTGCGTTATTTTAATCCGGGTATTCAAAATACAACTGATACGATCTATGACTCTTTGGAGAATCAGCGATATATACAAAATGAAATGAAACGTTACATTATGGATTTAAATGATGAAGCGGATGAATTAAAAAATTCGGGTGCAGCAGACACTGCCCATGGAATGGAACAGTATATGATTCTGAGTCAGACGGTAAAGAGCATGAAAGCGTCCGCAGAAAAAATGGGAAGATCTCTGGCTTATATGGACCGATCCAATTCATCGGTTCAATCAAACATTACACAGGCAGTAAAGTCAAATACTTATTATGCGGATCAGGTTATGATCAGTTATAACAATACACTGGCGAACCGAAATACACTTATAAAAGCAGCAGAATTAAGTAATGCTGTCCTGGAAACTCAAAAATTAAGCGTAAAGCAGGGGATTTCAACGGAAACAGATATATTGTCTGCTCAAAAGGAAGCTCAGTCAGCTCAGAATTCACTTCTAAAACTGGATCAAACCATTGACAGCTTACGAAGTTCCCTTTGTTTAATAACCGGATATTCTAAGGATACAACTCCTGCAATTGGTAATCTTCCAGCCATCGATTCCGATGCAATTTCTGCTATCAACTTAGAAGCAGATACAGCAAAGGCGATAGGAAACAATTATAATCTCATATCAGAACGACATACAGCATCCAATCACTCTACAACCGGGATGAATAACAAGATAGCCCGTGTTTCGGAGGGAGAACAAAACGTCGCAATTACGATGCAGTCCTATTATCAGGCGCTGCTGCAGGAAAATAATGCGTATGAGGCTGCCTGTACCTCTTTTGAAAAGGCAGTATTGGAAAAAGAAAAAGCAGATCGTTCCTATCAGATTGGTATTCTGAGTAAAATCGGTTATATTCAAGCTCAGTTATCATATTTAAAAGCAGCAAGTGCAAAACAGAATGCCTATGGGTCTCTTTATCAGGCCTATGATACCTACCAGTGGGCGGTGAATGGAGTCATTATGAAATAAAGTATAATAACTGAACGAGGACATTGGAGGGATAATGTCCTCGTTTCTTTCATCTGGAAAACCCATGAAACGCTTACATCTTTTGCTTGGAAGGGCTGATTGATTTTGACAGGAATACATTTAAAATAATCAAAAATTAAAAAAAATTAAAATAGATGATATTGTGTTGTAATAACAACCGACATAAATGAGGTTCGATGTTATTCTAAATGAGCAACAAGGCAATACAACATTGTTGAAAGGCGCACAAACTCCCAAATGGGGTGTGTATAAATTTACTTTAGGAGGTAAGGAATATGAGCATGTTTTGCTATCAGTGTCAGGAGACAGCAAAGAACACAGGATGTACAGTGAAAGGTGTATGCGGCA
>JAEWPQ010000310.1 GCA_023460575.1 Bacillota bacterium | reverse complement strand
TTTGCTTACACCTTCCTTCAGACTTGCAGTTACCCACAACGCCCTTGGTGTTCCGCTATATCCTTCCCACTACCGGGCAGATTCGAGACTTGCACTCGTTAGAACGTGTGCCCGCCGGGCACACGGTTAAAGGCAGGTGCACCTTTCGGCGCTCCTGCCAGTTTACAGCAGACGGCAATGCCGACTGCATAAGAATTTTAATCAAAGTCCTTTATTTCTATTAGGTGGCTGTCAATAAAGCAAATGTCACCTGTTTGGTAGTCGTAAGCGCAATGAAACCCGCAAGTTCAAAGCTTTTTAAGGTATCTCTATAGGTATACCACTTATATTTTTACCATTTTCTCTTGTTTGTACATTTTCTATTAATACTCTTATATAGTGAGACACTAAATATTTTTTAAAATAATAAAATTAAAGATTAAAAAATTAATATTATTTAATTGGTCCCATAAATTCAGTAATAATTTG
Source organism: Bacillota bacterium (assembly GCA_023460575.1). Lineage (GTDB taxonomy): Bacteria > Bacillota > Clostridia > Lachnospirales > Lachnospiraceae > Lacrimispora. Next base: position 13,111 of record JAEWPQ010000310.1, on the reverse strand, counting down.
AATATGTTCTTTTATTTTTACCTTTTGTAAATTTTCAACTCTTTCAGCGCCACCTAAACCTAGTAATGGAGCATATCCAAAACACTCGTCGTATTCTAAATTCCCATATCTTTCAACTGCTTCTAGGTATGGATTCCAACAGAACTGTTCATCTAAAACAGATTTACTTCCAAGCATCATAAAGAAAGTATTGATTCTTTTTCCAACTCCTTTAATCATTTTTTTTCTATAATTTATCAACATAAAATAGCCCTTAGAATCAAATACAATAATATCTCCCATACCTGTTACAAAAATAGGTATGGATTCTTTATCAACGTAGTATGATTCGGCAAGTACATCTAGCCACTCACTCGGATTAATTATCTTTAAGTAACCACCTTTTATAGTACCAAAACCATAATTTTTCCAAATTTCAATTAATTCACTTGGAACTTTGGTAGCGTATTCTTTAAAAATACTATCATCGCTCTTTTGATACAAAATAAAATCATCAAAAAATAATTTGCTCATAACATTCCTCCTATTGAGTAAATTTAATATTCAAATGTGTACTTTGTCTTTCTGCTTCCGTCATCATTTCTGCTGCTTTTCTAATTTGTGCATCCACATCATCTATCCTATACTTCCATTGTGACCCTAGCGATGAATTTATGCCTTTATCACCCAAGCCGCTCACATTTAATGGATTGCCTCCTGCTATCTGATCAGGATTGTGCAAAGCAGCTTGTGTATTCATCCAATCATTTGCTTGCTTTGTAGCATCTTCTATAGATTTTCCTGAATCTACAAGCTCTTCTATTTTATCAGTAAGAGCTTGTTCTCTAGCTGCTTGTTGTGCTGCATTACCTTCCAAGGCCCTTCCTTCTGCCAAATATTTATCCCTATTAGTGAGATACTCATCAACAGTAAGCTGATTCATTCCATCTTCCTGTGCCTTAAGTTGCCTTGTGAATTCAACTGAATCATGTTTAGGATTTTGCTTGAATTTAACATCTATTTCATCAAGCTTTCTTACATCACCCGCCCCCTCAGTCATTGCACCCAGTCCATCCCCACTCTTCTTAATGGACTTAGTAAAATCCTCCACATCTACCTTCGATTTTATATTGACATTATGATTTCCAGTACTATCCAGTTTATTCTTTACAATTTTCTTTATGCGCGAATAATAATCTGCAATCATATCTCCGGTGCTGGAAAGTGAATCAATATTCCCAACTGTTTCAAAGGCTAGTTTAGGTCCATTTGAATGTTGCTTCATTCCCCATCTTATATTATCGATAAAGTCTCCAGTTTTTTTTGAGGTTTTTATAATTGCATCATCAAGATTTTTTGCTGCTGTCTTTCCTAAATTCTTTAACCATGGTTTATTTATCTTAGAAGTCGTTTTTCCTATAACTGTTTCAGCTGATTTAGCTATCTTTAAAGTATCGGTTGCTGCATCTACTCCATCAGCTAATCGATATGATTTTAAAACTTTATTTGCTTTAGATAAATCCTCTAACGTTTCAGTCCCGTGAGCAACTTTGGCCGTTTTTCCTAAGGTAGCTCCCGTCTTAGCTTCTCCTGCACCTACAAGCCACGTGGCAACCTCAAAGACAGCCTGGCCAACTACCTCAGCTCTGTCTTCCGGACTTCCATTCACTACCTTTTCGTTCCAAAAGGTCTTTGCTCCCTCACACATAACCGGAATTGTTTCATCAGGATGCGCGACAATGGAATTAAGCCCTTCCAAAGCCGTAACGGGATCGTCTATCAGGCTGGCAAATCCGTCCACCATTCCCAGCGCTCCCTTCACCACAACTCCTCTAACCCCTGCACCAACCACTGAAAATGCATTACTTTCAGCCCCAGGACCTCTCTGATCGGTTAATTCTCCTACAAAATCAGATAAACCCGGAATTTTTTGTTTATATATAAATGAGCCTGCAGCTGCCCCCTTATTTGTGATTTCGTTCCTAATAAAATTCAGTGGTCCTCTAAGCACAGGAACCGGAAACTCTAATATGGGATATTCCTCTATCACTGATCTCCTATACTTTAGCATAAAATCCAGCAAAAGTGATGAGGATCTTATTGAAAAGTAATTTGGAAATGCTCCTGCAAGTATTACTCCCCGAATCAGATCCGAAGAAGTGTTTGCCCATTCTACTTTCAGCTTTTCCACAATCCGCTTATTTTTTTGCTCTGTCACTGTATTGAATTCATTTACATTCTTCTCAACAGCATTCTGTATTTGTCCAACTGTTTTTATTACCTGGTTTGATTTATTTACAATCGCCTGGTTTGCCTGTCCAATCGCCGTATTAACTGCACTTTTTATCTGGACTGCCTTGGCAGTAACCGTGTTTTTTATCTGAACTGCTTTTTCTACGGCTTTCTTCTTTACAGGCTCTATTATTTTGGGTATGGCAGCCACAGCTTTCCTTGTAATCTGTCCAACCTTTGCTGCACCTGCACGTACTGTCGAGGGAATGGAAGACACTGCCCTTCCAAGTGCACTGTCAGCCACTTTCTTCACAGCTGTTTTGACTGCCTTATTCCCGGCGTTTACTACTTTTGGGACCAGAGACTTTACCTTATTCAAAGCATTTCCCAATCCTAGCATAGCATCTCTCCTTTCATTTTACGGCAGAAGCTTTATTTGTTCAAGCTGTTCCTGACTAAATTCGCACTCATCTAACTGTTTTTTGTTAAAACGGCTCCGATATAGGACTGCATCCTTAAATATGGCTCCCCTTAAGTCAGCCCCATCAAAATCACCGCCCATTATGGTTGCTCCGCTAAAGTCTGCTTCCTTTAATATGGCATTTTTAAAACTTACTCCCGTAAATCCTGTATTCTTCCACTCATTTGCATGATTTTTTCCAGTAAATGCCACACAGTACTGTAGCTTTCCCCTGGTTAAATCCGCTTTTTCAAAACTTGCATCATGGATCATTGATACCATTAAACTGGCCCCTCTTAAATCACTCTCTTTAAACCGGGCTCCAATCAACAGACAATTTCTTAACTGAATTCCCTCCATGCTGCTCTTTCGAAAATCTGCATAACGTAAGTCTCTTCCGCAATAAGACTGCCCCTTTAAATCCAGATTTCTAAAATCCTGAAAACAGCAGGACTGATCCTTGCTCTGTTCAAGGCGTTGCCGTCTCTCCTCCAAATCCTTTTCCTTATCTTCCATATGTACCAGATCACACAATTCAAAATACTCCCCTGTCTGGATCTCAAAATGTTTTTCCCTGTCAAGGGCCTCATATTCGCTTGTCTCCAGGGCCTCCAACAGGCTGCAGCGCATCAGTTCAGCAATGTACAGATGAAAAGGATTTAGCAGTTTCAACATGATTCCTTCTATATCAGCACCATTAATCTGTCCAATATACTTTTTTGATTGCCGCTCCAGTTTTTTCCACAGTTCTTCATAATGCTTATAAATAAATGAAAAGTCTGCCTCTCCTACCCGGACTCCCTCATTTAGATACCAATCCTTGTCATATGCCATAACTGCATATGTATAGTCATGGCTGAGAATTCTGGTTCTAAGAAGATGAAAGATAAGAAATCCGATCCTGCTTTGGTCATTCTCCTGGATTTTGGCGGTATTTAGACATATAATTTTAAAACATTCTATATACTTTTTTTTCATTTCGCATAAATTTTTCTGAAAATCCTGTTCCAGATCATTTAACGCCTGCTCCAGAGAAGGAAATACATCTTTTTCATGAAAACGCACTAAGGCAGGGGACATGATATCTGATGACATAAGATCACCTGCTTTCTGCATTCAGCCCTTTTTCCTGATCTGACTCATCTGGATCAAACTTTTCCTGTATGGTCATCAGCATCTGAAGTATTACCTTTTTCCACTGCTTCTTTTGATGGATGCTGCAATTAAATGCCCCCATCAGCAGATAACCCTTGTGCTCCATAAAAAACATAAGATTATATACCTTCCCATCAAGTAATGGAACATCAAAGCTAAAAAAACTGATGTTTTTTTCTCCTGCCTGAATCGTCTGACTATCCTCGATCTTTGATGCCGGATAAAGACGACCAATCTGCTTCTCCAGAATATCTTTGGCCTCTTCCACCTCTTCATTATCTATTTGTCCGCTCTCCTCCATGGTAAATGTCAGATTGACCGTGGTATCCTCTCCGCTATAAATATAATCCGGACGATCTTCTCCCGGATATTTAACCTTAGCAAGCCCTTCATCCATCAATTCAAAATCAGATGGCATCATCATGGTCAGACTTCCATCCATGATCTCTTTTTCCTCCACGTCGAACTTTTTGTACTTCACCACAATAAATCCGTTTTGGATATCATTTTCCATGGCGTATATTTCCTGCTCTTCCCCACGCTTCGCCTCTTTCAGCTTTTTCATAATCTCTTCTGAATCTGTCTTATTATTCATAACCATTTCTCCCTTATCCCTTTATATGTACAATGTCATCAACGATAATGCTGGAAGAAGGAGTTGCAATCACAATCTTCTCATTCGATTGTATTTCCATACTCCCGCATCTGCCTGATATTTTCTGAGCCTTTAAATGGATATCCCTGCGACTCTTTATCCTGACTCCTGATTTCTCATCAAACTTTAAACGAAGTGCATTCCCTCTGGTACTGACCGAAATACTCTCCGGACTAAAGGCCAGTTCATTTCCTTGCTCCGTTCCAAAATATTTTACATTGGATTTCTTTGTTTTCGGATTTTTTTCACCCCTGGTCCGAAGAGCTGTTCCGGCATAAGCATCCTCCTCTTTTTCTGTTGGAAAATAGAGCAGCACCATTTCTCCCTCTTCCGGCATACTGTACCAACCGGTAGAACCTTCCGCTGCATAAGGCGTAAGAAATGGATACCACGCAGCCTCTGATAAAGACTGGCTTTTATCTATGGATAAATGAAGCTTCAGTTTGTCTCTTTCAACTGCCAGTACGGTTCCTTTTATAGCAGTCCCCTTCAGCCCGGCATGATAACTGACATGGTCTTTTATGCCATTTTCATTCTTCATTCCATACCGGCAGTTAAAGATTCCGCTCACTAATTCTATTGTTTTTTCTTCTATGACAAATGAAGCTCCTTCATAGGAAATTCTATCTCCGATCCCATAGTTCGCAATGCTTTCAAATTCCCAGGATATTACATCCTGCTCCATCCAGCCTTTAAAGTTACTATCTAAAAACAGATATTTTCCTTCATTCTTTGTAATGACATGATTTTTGCCGGTCTCTGCAGCTGACTCCCCCGACGGTACTCCCACAAATATTTTAGGAATATCAAAACGGACATCCGGAAATATCATGGCACCTACCCGGGAAGCTGCTCTTTTAAAGAATTCCCAATCCGTTTCCTCATACTGGACTAAGGCACATCCCTGCAACTTACCATGGGAAGCATGATCTAATACATCTCCTCCATATTCATGCAAAAGAGTATTGAATAAACTGGAAAAAGACTTGTCTTTATTTTGAAAACTTTTGCTCTTTTTTTTGACATCCATCAAAAAGGAAACACTTTTCATTCTAATTTCTGCCTCATATACTCCTCTATTCTGCTTTACTGTGATATCAACAGGAATCCCGCAAAAAAGTGTCTCCTCCCCCATATCATTTTTGACCTTGATTCTCACAACAGTTTTACTGGTCAGTCTGTGAATTCCCTGATGGCTTTCTTCTTTTAGAACTCCTGACATACAAGCTCTTCCGTGATCGTTGGGATATTGTTCTATCTTCAGTGTTTTTATGCAGCTGAATTCTACTGGAATATCAAGAATAATATCCTCATAAGAATATTTCCGGTTATTCATTATTTTCCTCCTGAAGCTTTACAGGTAAAAAACGGATTCCTGCAGGCTCTTTTCTAAGAATTGTTTCCGCCAGATTTAAAGAAACGACCAGATATTCCTGCTTTTCAAAGGCAATTCGGAAAATGTGCTTACAACCTGGTCCACTTTTGTGCAACGTAAGGCCTGCATAATTCATGTTAGGTTCTGTGACTACACAATCCACCAGTTCAATGGCTACTCTCCAGTAAACCTTTTGCCCTTTCTGATTTTTATCCGTAATAAATACCGGGAACGCAGACAGGTTATCCGTATACAGATCTAAAAGCTCCTTAAAGTCATCCGATACATAAAAAGCATGGCGAAACAACTGTCTGATTGGTAAAAAATCTACAAACACTGTATCTTCTTTAAAATCAGCGTAGACGGAACATGCCTCTGTTATCTCAAAATCCACAGTTTCCGGTTGAATTTTTAGTCTGTTTCCAATTCGCTCATCAGACAGCATCAGAAAATATTCCATAATCTCTCCCTATATTAATTGATTTTTACATCTTCTCCGCATATATCAATCTGATCATCAATCATAATTTGGCTCGTCTTACATTTCATCAGAACCTGATCCTTTGCAAAAAGCTTTATTGTCTCATCCGCCTCCAGCTTAATTCCTTTATCTGACTGGAAGCGGATAGGACCAGAACTAATTATTTCAATGCCAGATTCCTGATTCAGACGCAGATAAACCTCATCCTCCACACAGGTAATAAGGATTTCTTCCGGAGTGAAGCGTATTTCCTTTCCATCTCTGGTCCGAAATATTTTTACATCAGGATCCTCCAAATCATCGGAATCATCCTCTTTTACACGAACAGATCCGCTGCCAACGGCATCCACCTCTTCCCATGTAGGGAAATGAATCAAAACAGTGTCTCCTTTTTCCGGCATACAGTACCAGCCTATGTTGTCTCTGGCAGTATATAAAGTTCCGTAAGGGAATTCCCATGCCGTTGATTTCTTCTGATCCTGATCTATTGCCAAATGAACCTTTATCTTATCGCGTATTATATCTATTACAGTACCTTTCAGGGAAACGCCTGCCAACTGCCGGTTATACAGCCGGTCTCTGCTAAAGCCTTTTTTTGTGGACAGTGTATAAAAAAAGGTTAGGATACCGTGCACCATCTCTGCTTTTTTTGCTTTTATGTACAGAGAGATTCCCTGATAGAACAGATGGTCACCGATCTCATAATTATTTTCTGAATCTATGTGAAATTCCACGGCATCCTGTTCCTGAATATCTGTATCAGAATTTTCTGAGTATTTCATAAAATATTCTACATTTTTAGTAATATAGTATCCATGGCTTTCTATGGTTCCTCTGTCTGTACCATCTGAGAATCCAAACATAATTTTTGGTGAATCATGGAGAATTGATGGAATTAGCCCTGCATGATAATGGGAAGCCAGCCTTTTAAGGAATTCCCAGTCCGTCTCCTGATATTGGAGAATCAGTTTATCCAGTGTATTCCCCTTTGAGGCATAGTCAATAATATCTCCTCCCTGATAATTTTCTGCAATACTCTGCAAAAGCTTCTTATACGTCATGGATCTATCCTGAAACGAATGGGACTCTTTTTTCAAATCCATCTTAAATGAATTAGAAACCGCGTCAATCTTAAGGTAATATAATCCGCTTAAGGTCTCTGTTCTGATTTCCCGTATCATTCCTTTAAAAAGAACTTTAGAATCCGTTCCAGTAGTTTTCAGGGTTATTTGTTCATCCTTTAAATTTTTCTTCACATAATTGTCCTTGCTCTGTTCAGCCAGTATCGCCGTTAAATGCAATACTCCATGCTCATTAATTTCCTGAATTATCTCTACTTCTTTAATCTGCTGAATACACTCTAAATCTGTAGTCAGCTGAGAATAGGTTATTACCGGCATATGATCTTTCCTCCCTGATATGTTTCTATTCCTGCTGTCCGGACTGGTCTATTTTTATTATTCCACCCTGCATGCAAGGAACCATACAAGTATTTAGCAATACCATTTCTCCCTGAAGCAGATGATCTTTCTTTCCATTAATCCACTTCAGCGTGATAGATGGATTGCATGGAAGGGCAGGATCACTTTTGGTACACATTCCAAAGGGCATTATATTTTCATTTGGAATATGATCCGTAACTGTTGCCTGATTCTTTCCCTGAATACACACTCCATGTCCCTTAGGTACTTTTAACTGACTTGTCGATGTTCCAAAGGAACACTTTAATAAAGCGCCTTCTTTTACATTGTAAATCTCAGCCATAATATTTTTCCTCTTTCTTTCAATCTATTCGTTTTGCAAACTCCAATTGCAATCTATATACAAAAGCTGCAAATGGCCTGTTTCTCCTCAAAAGGGATGGTAAACATGAAACAAAGATTTTCCCTTTTTATTAAGAATTACAGGATTAAGCTTTTTTACTTATTATAAATCAATTTGTCACAAAAAACATGTTCATGTAATAAATAACACCCTACATGTAATTTTTGGTAAGATTATGTCGAATCCAGGCGTTAAAAGGGTAAAAAGGTTCAGGTATTGGTGTTCAGGTCAGGCGTAAAAAATTTCAATACTCTCAACTCCCTGACCAGTCTTTTATGCCAAACACCACCAACAAAAATCCTTTGCTCTTTTACTATACTAATTTTTATTTCGATAAAATTTATTACGCCTCATAGTTAAATACATATATTAAATGAAATATAAAAGCCACTGGTGTCACCAGCGGCCTATTTTAAATAAAGTATATGTAATTAGTTCACACAGGTTCAATACAGTATTCAAACCCGGCATCCTGAATCATTTTTATCGTGCTGTCAATGCTCTCTCCGCCTGCAGTAAGATATCCGGAAGCAAATACGGAATCAACCGCATAAAACATCCATTTTTCTTTTCCTTTCAAATAAAGTTCCCTTCCTGCAGCACACCGGATATCTGAATTTGGATTTAAAAGCCTGGCAAGGCAAAGAACTTTTAAACAGTATTCAGAGGTAAGAATGGCTGTACTCTGATTCTCCAGTGCTGTACCTTTTATGGGGATCAGAAAATTAATCGGAACTGCCTTAGGGCTTATGGCCTGTATCTCAAACAGCATGTCCACCACATCGTCCGGCTTCTCTCCCAGTCCCACGATTCCGCCGCAGCATAGTTCAAATCCCATCTCTTTAAACATCTGAATATTGGCAATCCGCTGCTCATAGGTATGTGTCGTGCAGATATTGGGATAATAATTTCTTCCTGTATTTAAGTTGTGGTTTATTCTGTCAACACCCGCTCCCTTTAATACCGCCGCCTGCTCTCTTGTTAGAAATCCGATGGAGCAGCAGACCGGAGTATCTGCTTCTTTCTTCAGTCTCCTAATCTCATTAGCAAATGCCAGAATCTCTTCATCAGAAAAACGGATTCCGCTTAGCCCGATGCAGTGGCGTGCCAGCTTCTTTTCCTTTACCAGATAACCGTCTTTTAACAGCTTGTCATAAGTAATCAGCTCATATGTATCAATATCTGTTTTTGCCTGTCCGGACTGGGCGCAATAGGCGCAGTTCTGGGTACAGTTGCCGCTGCGGGCGTTGGTCAGCAGATGAATATCCACCATGTTTCCTTTGTGCTTTTTTCTTAAGGAATATGCCGCCTCAAGGAGCTTTGGAAGTTCTTCATCCTGCATCAGTAGTATGGACCTGGCATCCTCCTTAGTAAGATTCTTATATGTATCTGTCATTTACTGCCTCCTCTTATCCCGGCTTACCACTGCAGGGCTCTTTGAATCACCGAATATAAACGTCGTACTAACACGATAGTAATGCATGTCTTTAATAAATCTCCAGGAAGAAATGGAATCACGCAAAGTCCAAGTGCAGCTGAAAAAGAGGTATGGGTGATATAGGAAAACCACAGGGTGCCAAATACATAGGTAATCAGCCAGCCTGCAAAAATCGATACTGCCAGCGCCTTAACCGACCGTTTTCCAAAACGTTCCAGAATCCAGCCGGTCACGTAAGCAGACACCACATACGCGATGATATAACCTCCTGTAGGTCCGGCGATCCTGGTCAGTCCGCCGTGAAAACCGGAGAAAACCGGAAGCCCTGCCGCACCCATCAGTACAAAGGTAAGCTGGCTTAATGCCCCCAGTCTTGATCCCAGTAAACAGGCAGCAAGAAAGGTGGCAAGATGGGCGAAATTAACGGGAACCGGGCCGATGGGTATGATGACCTGAGACAGAATTGCAGTCAGAGAAGCAAACAGAGCACATAAAGTAATTTCTTTTGTTTTTAAATTTTTCATGAAAAATCCCCCTGTATAATGATGTTATTTTTCACCATTATACAAAGGGATTTTCGTATTGTCAACCATAACATCAAATCAGGTTAACAATCCATCATTCTATTACAAAACCATCCTCTATTTTTCGTAAAGAAACTCTTCCGGCAGCGTCACTTTAAAATCCCGTGCCAGATCTTTAAAGTTGTCCGGTGTGATTGTCTGGAGCTTTTCCGGACGTATGGATAAGACTTTTACCAGAATCTCCGCAGATTTTTCAACTGTGTGCATTAATCCAAAGGTTAAATCAAAATCCTCACCAGAAGCGAACAGACCATGATGGGCCCATACTGCCACGTCATATTTCTTCATCAGTTCACTGGTTGCAACTGCAATATCACGTCCGCCCGGCACCATCCAGCCAACAACACCCACGCCTCCAGGGAAAACAACAGGACATTCCGTAGCCATTTCCCACAATTCTCTTGTAAACACACGATCCTCTAAAGGAAGCACAAAAGTCAGTGCAATCACGTTTGCCGGGTGGGCATGGTAAATAACGCGGTGCAGCCCTTTGGTAGCATTCTTTTTCACTTCATGATTCATTAAGTGGGAAGGCAGCTCGCTGGTGGGGCGGCCTCCGTTTACAAGTCCCCAGCAGATCCTGTAACTTTCTCCGGATTCATCGATCTCTATGATACAGGTATTGGCAGCCGGATCCAGAATGACATTGCGGAAATATTTTCCGCTTCCTGTCACCATAAAATATTCTCCAGCCAGATCCTTAACCGTTGTTCCGATTGGCTGCCAGGGAGTATTTCTGTCTAATTCTTTCTTTACAGACTCCACCTCTTCTGACTTAATCCGGTAGCTTAAATTGCCTCCGTTTCTTTCATGCCAGTTCTGCTTAAAACCATCGTCACACATACGGATAAATCCTTTTACAAATTCTGCATCTAAAATCTTCATGTTTTTTCTCCTCTATTTGCGGTTTGCCAATACTTCTTTTTCATATGCGGTAATCTGGCTGAACCAGTCTTCTTTTGCAGGTACTCCGTTTAACTCACAGAAATAGTTCCATACATCGCCGACCGGGTAGAGCTTTAACTCTTCCTGAAGCATCATGAGTTCTGTAAAATTACGGGATTCCTGTAAAGCAGACAGCTTCTCATTTGGAAGCAGAAGGGCATTTAAAAGTGCTTTCTGCATATTTCTCATTCCTACTACCCAGGCGCTTATACGGTTGATGCTGGCATCAAAAAAGTCCAGAGCCAAAAGGACGCGGTCTGCTCCGCCACGCACAATTTCTTTTGCAATCTCTTTCGTCTCATCATCAAATAATACCACATGATCGCTGTCCCAGCGAACCGGTCTGGTTACATGAAGCGCCACTTTATCAAAAAACAGCAGCATGGAAGAGATTTTATCAGAAACCACTTCCGTCGGATGATAGTGTCCGCTGTCCAGAAGACAGAGAATATCATTCTTTGATGCGTAGTTCATGTAAAATTCATGGGAACCTACCGTACAGCTTTCCATTCCGATACCAAATACCTTTGATTCCACTGCCACATATACCCTGGACTTATCGTAATCCATGGAAAGAATCTGGTCAAGGGAATCCTTTAATCGTGCTCTTGGTGATGTACGGTCAGCAGGAATATCCTTAAATCCGTCCGGTATCCAGATATTCATGGTGCAGGGAGTATTTAACTCTTTGGCAAAATACTGGGAAATGCGGATGCAGGCCTTAACATGGCGAATCCAGAACGCTCTTATCTCAGGATCTTCACTTGATAAAGTGGCATGCTCTGCCTTGGGGTGTGAGAACAAGGTTGGGTTAAAATCAATGCCGATGCCTCTTTCCTTGGCAAACTCTACCCATTTTGCAAAATGTTTTGGTTCCAGCTCATCGCGGTCAGCCCATTCTCCCTCTTCAAAGATTCCATAGCTTGCATGAAGATTAATTCTGTGTTTACCAGGGATCAGACTCAGCGCCTTGTCCATGTCTGCCATCAGTTCTTTGGGATCACGTGCCCGTCCGGGATAATTTCCAGTGGTCTGGATTCCTCCTGATAAAGCACCGGCTCCGTCAAATCCGGTTACGTCATCTCCCTGCCAGCAATGCATGGAAATAGGGATCTGTTTCAATGCAAGAAGTACCTGGTCTGTATCAACACCTACTGTTTTATAGCTTTCCTTTGCTGCTTCATATCTTTCTTTGATTGTCATTGTTTTTTCTTCCTTTCTCTTTTCTCAGTCTAAATGAAATACCGGCTTTAACCCGTCTGAAACAGGGCTGTTGTCAGGATTGGTTTTCATAATGTCCGCCATATAGTCCCACCACTTCCGGTTAATGGGTGTATCTGCAGATTTGGCCCATTTCTCTTCATCTTCTATTTCAATATATCCATAAAGCACATTGGTCTCTTCATCTAAAAATATGGAATAATTATGGCCCCCGCATTCATGAATCATCTCTTTCATCTCCGGCCATAGCAGATTATGACGCTTCTCATATTCTTCAGCCATTCCTTCATTTAAATACATTTTAAATGATTTTCTGATCATAGTTTCTTCTCCTTTACAAAACCTTTTACAACGGTTTATATTCTTTTACAGCAAATGACTGGTAAACTGATTCTCTTGCTGTTTTTAAATCTTTAAATTCCCCGTCAGCAATCATCTGCGCCAGCAGATTCCCGATTGCAGTCGCTTCTCCCGGACCTGCGTAAACGGTCTTACCGGTTTGTTTCGCAGTTAATTTATTTAAGTAGGCTGCATTGGAACCACCGCCGACTACATAAAGGTCTGAATATGATTTTCCTGTGATTGATTCCAGTTCTTCTGCCGTTTCTTTATAACACGCAGCAAGGCTGTTATAAATTACTGCCGCAATCTCTCCTGCGCTTTGGGGAACGGGCTGTTTTTTATTCCTGCAGAAATTTACAACCGCTTTTATCATGCTTTCCGGAGCCAGAAAACCACTGTCGTTGCAGTCAACCAGAGAAG
>JAEWPQ010000309.1 GCA_023460575.1 Bacillota bacterium | reverse complement strand
CCGGCTCAATTAAAACATAATTTTCTTTTTTAACGACGGATCTGGTGGCTAATAAGTCATCACGGTATCCTGTCTGCCCGTTTAAATAACTCATAATAAAGCTCCTCACTTTCCATTAGGTCATATTTATTCCAGTCAACCAATTTATACTTGTTTATTATGGCAGGTAATCCATACTATTTCAATTATAATATGAGATAAAATCCTGTTCTCATTTTATCCACTTTTCCCCTGCTTGTTTATTTTTTAACAGTTATAATAAAATTTACATTAACAAAGTATTTACTCAAAAGCAGAAAGGAGTTTCCATAATGACGGAACAAAAAGAAATGACGCTGAATGAATTATCTTACCCGGTTAAAGTTACGGTATATCAAAATACAAAAGTAGTACCTAAGGCATGTATCTTATACTTCCATGGCGGCGGTCTTTTGTATGGCTCCCGTCTTGATCTGCCCAAACTGCATATAAGCAGCCTTACAAATGCCGGATATATCATTGTTTCTTATGACTATCCCCTTGCTCCCGCCGCCAAAATTGATATGGTACTGACATCTGTTATTGATTCCATCAATCACCATATTTTACATCAGGCAGTCTATACTTCCAGGAAACTTCCCTACTTTCTATGGGGCCGTTCTGCCGGAGCATATCTATGCCTGCTGGCTTCAAAAGACAGCCGCCTTCTGCTGCCTCCAGTCGGAATTCTGTCTTATTATGGTTACGGTTTCCTGTGTGACGGCTGGTTTGATTCTCCAAACAGCCATTATTGTTCTCTTCCGTCTGTCAGCAGTTCCTGTCTTGATACCATTTCTGATCAGATTCATGCTGAGGGCAGTTTAGATACCCACTACAGCATTTATGTTTACGCCAGACAGACAGGAACATGGAAATCTCTTTTTTATGAAGGCCGGGATAAATATTTCTTTCCGGACTTTTCACTCCGGACCTGTGAAAAACTTCCTGCTCCTTTATTCTGCGCCCATAGCATGAATGACACAGATGTTCCATATGCGGAGTTCCTTAAACTTTGCAGCATGTATCAGGCAGAACCGTTTGCTGTCACAGGCTCCGTACATGATTTTGACAGAAATGAAGCAGACCCTGCTGCTGCTCAGCTTTTAGATGCAACGGTTCAGTTTTTGGATAACCACACTAATGTTTTTTAACAAGGGTTCCGTATCCTTTTTCACCAACAACTTTACCGTCTTCTGCGATTACCTTACCGCGAACAACGGTACAGACTGGCAATCCCTTTCCCTTCATTCCGACAAAAGCAGAAATCTTGTTTACGTAGAGAAGGGATTCTTCTGTTATTTCCCAGTCCTTATCCGGATCAACAATAATTAAATCTGCATCAAATCCAGTTCTGATGTCTCCTTTTCTTCCATAGATGCCAAAGGCCTCAGCCGGTTTCTTTGCCATTGCATTAGCAAGAACGGAAGGTGAAATTCCCCGTTTTACGCATCCTTCATGGAAGCTTACCTGAAATCCGCTCTGGATACCGCTGATTCCACCCCATACATCGAATACAGTTTCAATTTTATGTCCTAAAATCTCCTTAAATTTTTCATCATAGGAACATGGGGAATGGTCACTTGCAATGCCACTGAAGGTACCATCCTCTACATAGGTCCACAGCCTGTCCACCTCTTCTTTGGAACGCAGAGGCGGCGCACATTTAAACAGCGGTCCGTTATTAATTACATCTTCGTCAGTCAGGCTTAAATAATGAGAACATGTTTCTGCTGTGATATCATAGCCTTCCTGCTGCGCTTCTTTGATTTTCTGCGCAACATCAGGACTGCTTACGTGACAGATGTGTGCTTTGCAGCCGGTGGCTTTTGCAAGTTCGATCACGTCAACGGTTGCAACCATTTCTGCGACAACTGGTCTTGATTCTAAAAATCCCTTCCAGTCCAGTCTGCCTTCTTTTTTCATTCTCTGTTCCTGCCACTTAATTGACGCAAAATCTTCGCAGTGGAAACCGGCACGCCCGTCAAATTCATGGATAATCTGCATTGCTTCGTATACCTGCCCGTAATTTAAAGAGCTGTAATCAGGGGAGACCGGTCCGATAAAGGATTTAAATGCAACGCAGCCTTTCTCATCCATGCCCTTTAAATCCTGAAAATTATCAGGAATTAAACCACCCCAGAAGCAATAATCCACATATGCATTGGGAGAAACTTTTTCAACCTTCATATCAAAGATTTTTGCATTTGTCATCGCAGGCTCGTTCTGCAGCGGCATATCAATTATGGTAGTATATCCCCCTACAGAAGCTGCTGCTGTTCCATGGGCATAATCCTCACGCCACTCGTATCCCGGATCATTTAAATGGGCATGTGTATCAATTGCACCCGGAAAAACATAATTTCCCTTTGCATCAATCACCTTTTTGGCTTCCGGTTCTTCTCCTGCAAGAAGCACTGCTGCTATTTTACCCTCTTTTACCGCGATGTTTCCCGAAAATACACACTCTGCTGTTACGATCTTCCCGTTTTTTACTAATAAATCATACATACCTTCTCCTCCGTTTCTGGTTTATTAATGACAACTGACTGATGAAGCATTTCATTATTTTATTAAATAATCTCTGTGAAAACAATGCAAAAAGAGGTGAAGTTTTGTTACGTTTTTTGTCCATCATGTATAATTTATTTTCTTGTATTTGTATTTTTACCGGCTTTTTGCTAGAATTTATATTAACAACAAAAGGAGAAAACAAGTGATTATGCATTTTAATATTACATCCATTGGATCCTATGCTCTGGATATCCTGAATTCTGCGTCAGAAGGCCGGGTACATTCCGTATACCGGAAGACAATTAACATTCAGATTGGAACTTATTTACTGGCTTTGCAGGCTGCCTCCTCACCCATATCCCCGGTCAGCCTCATTACTGAGCTTAATGCTCCATCGATGGAAATACTTCCTGTTTTTCCTGACCTGTCTGTGAGGATTAGTGAGGACACGCTGTCTATATACAGTTCTGATTCAGTATTTCATTTCTATTTTTCAAAAGCTGATATCTATGAATCAGAACTTTCCAGTAAATCTCCCTGGCTTACACGGAATATGCTGAAGTCTATACTGGAACATTCTTCAACCGGGGGATTTTGTACCATTTTTGCTGCTCCCTGTATAAAGGGACAGGAAAACAACCTGGAAATGGATCTTGTAACTGCAGCCGCAAAGCATCGTCTTACTGTCTGCCATACATCTATACAGATTGCAGATTATAAAAAAGCGGCAGATGAACTGGTTTCTCTGATCGGACTGGGAATTGGCCTTACCCCAAGCGGAGATGACTTTTTGTGCGGCGTACTGGCCGGACTGATACTGACGGGAAATTCAGATCATCCGTTTACGTCAGTTCTCAAAGAAAAAATCAGGGCCAATCTCAGCAACACAAATGATATCAGCCGTACATTCCTTAGCTGTGCTCTTTCCTCCCAGTTTGGCAAACCAGTTAAGGATCTTGTTTTTCCTTCTTCTCCCGAAGATATCCTGGCTTCCTTTGAAGCAGTGGGACATTCCTCCGGCATTGATTCTCTCTGCGGTATCTATTACGCTTTTACTCTGATTTCTGATTGAGTTCACACAAAAAAAAGAAGCCTGCAATGACAATTTACGTCACGCAGACTTCTTTCTTTTTCTCTATTTACTCTTTTTTTCAAAACACTTAAGTAAAACATAATAAACAATACCTGCAGGCAGAATACTTGCCAGCCATGATATTTTTATAAATATAAGGGCTGCAGTCATACCCGCAATTAATCCTCCGATTGCTGCAAGGTTTATGCCTTTAAACGCTCCATCCGGATTGTAATAATCATTAAGATTAATTTTTTGTTTTTTATTAATATAATAATCCACTACGAGGATTGCAAAAACTGGTCCCAGTACAGAAGAGGAAATCAGCACAAAAAGATTAAGTCCCGCTGCAGATGATTCTTTTACAAGCTCCCAGGGAAATGTAGCATATGCAAGCAGCCCTATGATAATTGCACTTTTTTTAACCGATATTTTCAATAGATCCACCAGCACATAAATGGGGGGAAGTGCATTATTGAGCATGTTGGTGGTGAGTGTACCGCACACAATACATAATAACGTAATTACAACAATTGCTTTATTAGGCATGATATATGCAAAGCCTACGATTGGATTGGCAATTCCGGTTACACTTGTAACAAGAAGGCCGATTACTCCCATAAATACAACAGCAGGAATCATCGCAAAGGCATAAGCGGAGCCTCGTTTTACAGGACCGCATCCAGGCCTTAACTGCCTTACCGAATCGCCGATATTTACCAGAAGCGCGCAGTTAACACCAATAAAAGTCGTAACAGCTCCAAAAAACGGCAGTCCCCATGAGCCCTTCTTATTAACCACTTCTGTCACTACATCACCATGCATGCCAAGTATTGTAACCAGCATATAAACCAGAGCGATAATGACTACTGCACCGCCAATATTATTAATCACCTTGATACCCTGGAATCCCAGTGCAGAAAGTCCGATCTGCACTGCCTGAAAAAGAATAAACCATAAAACAATGCTGTCAAAACCGATTACGATTTTACTGATTTCATTGAGGGCCGAAGCTCCAATCCAGCTTTGAAAGCCAAACCATATAACTGCAGGAATCCCCCTGCATAGAGCTGGAATAACGGTTCCTTTAAATCCGAATGCGCCTCTTAACTGCACCACATAAGGAATTCCGGTTGTGTAGCATAATTTGTCGTTTAAGACCATACATACCACACAGAGTGCCGATCCCAATGATATGGCTATAATAGCCTGAACAAGATTCAGACCTCCTGAAACCAGATCAGAACCAAGAGTTAAGTTAGCAGTGGAAACGCAGCCGCCAAGCCAGACCAGCCAGTAGGAAAACGCCCCCATTGTTCTCTTACTGACGGGAACCGGCTCCATTCCATCCTGTTTTATTACGCCTTCCAAAGCCTTTCCTTCTGTCATCACACTTTCTCCCATGATTTTCTCCTTATATACGTTTGTGTATTTACGACATTCTGGCTGGAGTGATCAGTTTTCCGCCTGATACTGCAGTAATTTTGCCATCTTTAAAAATGGTTCTTCCCCGCACAATTGTCTGTGTAACCTGACCCCTAAATTTCATGCCTGCATAAGGGCTCACTTTATGTAAATAGAACAGGGATTGTGCATTCAGCACATATTCTTTATCCAGATCAACAATTGCAAAATCAGCATCAAAGCCTGTCTGGATCCTGCCTTTTCCTTCAATATGAAACACTTCATTTACATTGGCTGCAGTTAGCGCTGCAACCTTCGTAAGCATAAGCTTTCTGTCATGATACCCATGGGTCAGAATTGCAGAGAGCGTGCTCTGGCAGCCGGAAATACCTCCCCATGCTTTCATAAACTCTTTCTCTTTCAGTTTCGGATCGCTGGGGGAATGATCGGATGAAATAAATGTGATTTCCCCGTTAAACAATTTTCCCCACATCTTCTGCTGGTTTGCCGCATCACGGATAGGCGGAGAGCATTTGCCCAGAGTACCCAGTCTTTCTACATCCTGGTCTGTGAGAATCAGATAATGTCCTATTGTTTCACAGGAAATATCTACACCCCTTTTTCTCGCCTCTGTTACCAGTTCCACACCCTTTGCTGTACTTACATGGGCAATAATCAGTTTACAGCCTGTTTCCTCTGCAAAGGTAATCATTCTGGAAATGCTCTCGATTTCAGTAATAGGTGCATGAGCCTCAAAATAATCTCTGACTCCGGTCTTGTTTTGCGCATTCTTTAAGCCCGTCACTTTTCCTGTGATTCCGTCATTTTCACAGTGAACCATAAGCGGTAGGTTCAGCTTTTTCAATTTCTCCATTCCCTTGTAAGCCGTATAATCATCAATCCCAGGAAACTCATCAATTCCGCTGAAGCAGGAAAACGCTTTAAATCCCACCACACCGCACTCTGCAAGTTCTTCCAGCTTGTCTAAGTTTGTGGGACATAATCCCCCCCACAGACCGAAATCACAGACAGAATCTCTTTTTGCAATCGCAAGCTTCTTTTCAAAATTCACTCTGTCCAGTGTACAGGGAGAACTGTTTAACGGCATATCGAAAAATACAGCACCTCCGCCTGCTGCCAGAGCCTGGCTGCCGTTTTTTATGGTTTCCCACTCCGTTCTTCCCGGATCATCAAAGTGTACATGACCATCGGTGGCTGCCGGAAAAATATGTTTGCCAACTGCGTCAATTACTTCTTTTCCATCCTGAGAGATCTCTTGAGATATCTCCACAATTTTTCCGTCACTCACCCCAATATCAGCTTTTTCAACACGGTCCGGAAAAACAACCACTCCATTTCTAATGACAAGATCCATGCTTTTACCCATTCTGATACCTCCTTTTTTTTGCATTATGTTTATTTTTTTAATAAATACCTGCAATTTATTGTGTTATTTGCATTATAGTTTTCACTGTCCTTTAATTCATTGGTGAAAAAAGACAAAAAAATAAAGTATTTTTATCTGCTATAGTTAAAAATACTTTATTTTTTATACCATTCTATTCAGTTTTATGTTTCCCCCAGTAAGACCGGTTCATTGTACAGCTTAATATCAGCCTCCTGGGCAGGGTACGGTATCGTTTTCCCATAAGATACCCCATATATTTAAAACCGCTCTTTATAATCACCCCGGGAATCAGCCAGGGTTTCTTTTGTTTTACCAGCCAGATGCAGGTTTTTTTCACCAGCCGGATTCCCTCGCTTTCCGAACGGATTCCGCCAAATATCTCCGGGTGGTCTGCCTGAGACACTGCCAAATCAAAATTCCGCTTAAACTGGGCAATACAGCCGTAATTATGGGAGTGAATTACCTTTGCGTCAGCAGCATATGCCACAGCCTCGCCTCTGTAACGCACTGCATTTCCAGCATAGATCATATCTTCATTGAAAATGGTCGTTTTGGTAAATCCTCCAGCTTCTAAGAATAAACTTCTGTCATAAGCACAGCAGACATTTGATGCAAAAAATGTCTTGATTCCCAGTTCTTTTAAATCAGCCTCTGTCTTAACCCGGCTTTCAGAAGGATAATTAAAGGAACGGGTATACTGCTCTGCCAGAGCACAATCCGTATTGGGCAGCTGCCTTGCATAGGCCATTACTACCTTTTCCCCGCCTTTGCCTGTCTTAAGAAATGCTTTTACAAGAGCACTGATTAAATTTTTGTCAGCAGGAACCGCATCATCCGTCATAAACACCATGATGTCGGCCTTAGAGCAGCCAGCTCCTCTGTTCCTTGTTCCCCCATGGTCAAATTCTTCTTTCGTCACATGATGAACTTCTAAATTCTTTACATGCTCATAATCAGAATCCTTCCAGTAGGATTTTTCCGTATTCATCACAATAATTTTCCGTATGGGGTAAGACTGCTCTTCCAGCCTGTGAAAAAGCCGCATAAGGGTTTCGCCCGGCTTATAAACCGGAATAATCACGTCAACGGTCTTTTGCTCCCCTCTTATTTCTTCCATTTAAATTTCCTTCTTTCCTGTCAATAACGCAGACATGATGTGGAGCAGATACGGATCAGGGCATAAATGCTTACAAAGCATTCCAGATACCATGCGCTTTTTCTTAAATCCACACCGATTACCAGACGGCGGTCATATAGAGTCAGCCGAAGCAGAGGCAGAAGAGGAATAAAATAACGCCCCTGCACTCCCGTAATATACGTTAAATTTCTGGGAGTGTACCCTAAAAACATAGAGGTCAGAACCAGAACTGCACTGGTAAATACAAGAAATAATATCCACAGCTTCTGTCCGTCCCTCATTTTCACCACTTCCCCCTCTCTCTTTATTACGCTGATAAAGAGGGCGTACCAAAGAAGGGTTAAGCAGACCGGCGGAATCGTCAGATTGGGATCTAAATTCCCCAGAAATCCTCCCAGCATCGTTACCAGATAATAGTCGTACTGGGTCACCAGGGTTTCATAATAAACCGTAAATACGGAAAATGGTCTCTGCCACACGTCAGATAAGTTATAGCCTGCCGCCTCACTCCATCCCACGTAGCTTTCCGTAGCCCCGGCCCATGCAGAAAGTACCAGGCGGTTCACCAGGAATACTGCAAGCAGCGTCACTGCAATGACACTAAACACGGAGATCCAGTAATGCCTCTGAGATTTGAATTTTGATTTTGGAATCAGCAGACAGATTCCGGCTGCAGGCAGGTATACGATTTTTCCAGGCTCTAACAGTATAAGCAGGAGAGTCAGCACCAGGAGGTCTTTTGTTTTTATCTCTTTCTTCTCGTAAGCCAGATGAAAACACCAGGAAAGCAAAAGCATGGAAAGACCGATAAATGCAGTATCATAAGAGTAGGAAGCCGCCAGATGAAGAGTCATGGGAAGACAGGACACTGCCATGAGAACTTCTTTTTTAAACGGCATCAGCCGGACAGAAACCGCTGCCATGGCTGCAAATGCCAGAAGATTCATAAACCGTCCCAGATAAACCAGGGGAATGTAGCCAAGATGTAAAAGTCTGGCAAGCGTAATTCCCACTGCCTGAGGCAGATAAACCACAGGTGTGGTATTCACCGGAACTTCCTCTCGGACTGTCACTGACTGGCTGTGATCCAGGGTAAACAGTTCTGTCAGGACACGATTGTACGTTCTCTGCCCCGGCTCTGTATAAAGACCGGAGACATCATCCCCGTTACGAACCAGGACATTTGCTCCTTTTTTAATCCGCTCTTTTTCTTCTGATGAAGCATGCTTTAAAAAGTCTTCTCCCGCCACTGCCTGTTTGCCCATAATCTGGCTGGAAAGACGATAGGCACTGACAAAGTGGGCAGCTTCATCGGGTGCAGAAAAAGGAGTTAAAGCGAACATATAAAAAACTCCAAGTCCAATAACAACCAGTGGGAACAGCCACTGGCTAAAAATATTCTTTATCCACAAAAGAAAGGCAATGGCACCAAGAAATCCACAACCGAAGACAATAAACCACCAGTAAAACCGCCGGACCGGCTCAAACTCCGGAGAAGGAATCCCCACTATGGTTTTTATATAGGTTCTGACAAACAAAAACATCAAAAGCAGAATGCTTCCTGCTGCAAGCCATAAGCCTTTCGTCTTTAACAAACGCTTCACAGTTTATGTTCCTCCTTCTCTATGGCTTCCTCCTTATCCAGCGCCAGCATCTGGATTAACTCCGTCACTCTGCGCTCTAACTGAGATATTTTAATCGACTGAAAAAAGACCTTGGTGAGCAGAATAAAGATCATCAGGGTAAAAATGAAATTAGCTGTGGAATAGGTTCCCACCAGGCCGGAAATAAAATCCGCCACTTTGGGAAAAATGCTGAAAACTACCAAAAGCAGGGAAAACATTACCCAGAAAATGGAATCCTCTATCTTCATTTTTGAGTGGCGTATTCTTCCCAGTACATAAAAGGTCAGTACCAGGGAAACGCATATCAGCACGAAGCGAAGTAAAACTGTCATATCACGTACTCCCTTCCTTTATCTTCTGTCCCGAACGCGAAAGCTCTGTACCAGTAAAATGGAAAACAGCATCTTTCCCATATACCGGGCCGCATTTAAGGGATTTAAGTAACTCTCTCCCAGTATCCGCTCATCCATCACAACCGGTATTTCAGCAACCCTGGCACCATGGCGGATCAGATAAGAGATTGTATCCGGTTCCGGACCGTAATTGAGTCCGTCTGCAAATTCCTTGATCATCTTGCGGCTGAACATGCGCATACCGGATGTAGGATCCTTCACCTTTACTCCTGTGGTAAACCAGATGGCACCGCTTAACATCCGGCTGCCAAGCATACGAAGAGAACGGGGCTTATTCTGTGTTGCAAACCGGGAGCCAATGACGATGTCATATCCCTGATCCATCTTTTCCTTCATGGGAAGAATGAACTCCGGCCGGTGCTGTCCGTCTCCGTCAAACTGTATGGCATAGCCATATCCCTTTCTGTGTGCATACTTAAGCCCGGTCTGAAACGCGCCTGCCAGACCTAAATTCATGGGAAGATCAATGATCTTCCAGCCGTGCTTTCTGCAGATTTTGGCGGTACTATCCGTAGAACCGTCATTAATAATCACATAGTCATACATGGGATAATTTTCTATGACCTCTCCCACTACCCGCTCAATATTTAAAGCTTCATTGTAAGCAGGTATCACTACCAGTACCCGGTCTGTCATATCCTCTGTTTACTCCTTCCTTTTTCTTCTGAATGTATAATCCGGATTGCCTGTCCCATAAAACATAACATGAGAATCAGCATTTCAAGCATGTAGGAATACGCACCGCCGTTGATTCCACCTATTTTCACAAACTGATAGGAAAGAATAAAGGAAAGAATGCAGACCGGAACATATCCAAAAAATATCAGTCTCTGTCTCTTCATAATTACCAGGACATAATAAAATAAGTTCATTACTGCGAAGAAACCGCCACCCAGAATAATAGCAAGAAGTCCGGAGAGGTAAGGCGCCAGTTCCACATTAAAGACAGCGGAAAGCACAGGAACCCCGATTACCCAGGCCCCAGCCAAAGCAATTACAGTAAGAAACAGGATAATTCCCGACAGCTTCCTCAAAACCATAAGAAACTCTGATGTCCTGTTTTCCTCCCAAAGAATGGAAAGTCTGGTGAGGAAAGGCCGGATTACGAAATTAGCCGCAAGATTAATCACGGATGTAGGCATAAATATTGCCACAAAAATGGCATTATCCCCGGAAGTCATCTGGGAATCAACGGCGTACTTTGCCATAGCAAAGATGAGACCGTCTAAAAATACAGACAAAAACAAAAGGAAGCTGTCCTGTAAAAGATTTCTGTATCTTCCCTTTGCATGTACATAAGTAATATCCGGTATCCGGTCCGCAGTCCTTTTATCAAACAGCCAGATTCCTACTGCCTGAGAAGCGGCGGCAACCGCCGAAGCGGTAATTAAATCTCTTGTAAAAGCCAGAGTGCCTAAAAATAGACATACGGAAAACAATGTCCGCCATGTCATGGCCTGTCCGGTCAGATAAAGCTTTCCTTTTCTTTGGAATTCCGACTCGTATACATCAGCAAAACCATCAAGCACCTTATAAAGAACCATAAAAAACACTATCAGTGTTTTCTCATAAGTATAGTCAGAAGAAGAAAAGAAAACCTTCCATATAATATAGCAGATGCCTAAAATCAGGGCCATACCGCAGGTGACCATACGGGCCAGCCGATATTCCCCAAATGTATAGCTCTCTCTCACATCCGTGCTCTGAATCGGTCTCATTCCAAAATAAGCCACAAGAAACATCTGCTGGCCGAATGTGCTGAAAGCAAAACCGAAGATGCCTCCCTGATCCGTTCCCACCAGATGATTGACCAGAGCCGTCAGCAGCATGCTGGAACCCGCATAAACCAGGCTTCCGATCATATTCCATGCCACATTTTTACGTTCCATTTTTATTCCTCTATTTCATTTCATTTAAGAAGTTCTTTTTATTCTACATGATCCGCTTAAAAATGTAAACCGTCAACCGGCTTCTTACCTTCTCATGTTCTTCACTGTTCTGCATAAATAAAAGAAGCTTTCGATACGGAACAGCCAGGAAAGACCTGCATAAAACAGAACTCCTGTAATAATCTGCAAAGTCAGAGTCACAAGAGTGCCTTTCACCAGAAACTGAACGCTGTACACCAGTGCGCACATCAGCGCGGACAGAATCAGAGAAGGGAATACATCCCTCCACTGCTGGAGAAAGCTGTAATTAAGAAGCTTCTTATTGGGGTATGCATTGATAAATGTACATATGAAATCCGTCACTGCTCTTAACGCCACCATGGTATAAATTCCAAAAGGAATGCTGATGATTAAAGCCGCCACACTGACTGCTTTTTTAATAATCTCCAGCTTTAAGAAGATCTCACTTCTTCCAAGGGCATTGATCGCCTGTAAATTCGCAACATGAAGGGGCCAGGTGGCATAGGCGATGCACAAAAGACGAAGCATGGGGACACATGGTAAATACTGATCTGTTAATAAAAGCTTCACCATGGGTTCTGCTATTGCGATTAATCCCGCCATCATGGGAAAGACAAGATAGGAGCTTGTAACGATGGATCTTCTTACCATGTTTTTCACCCTCTCCCGGTCATCCTGACATGCAGAAAAAGCAGGGAGCATCACCGACTGTATGGCCGCCCCTAAATTATTGGCAATAAGGGCAGGAAACTGGTTTCCTCTTGAGTATTGCCCCATCATAGCCGAGTTATATAGTTTTCCGATCACCAGCCCGTAAACATTGGTAAAAACTGTGTCAATGAGACCGGACATCAGAATTTTCCAGCCATAAGAGAATAAATCTCTTGCTTTCTGAAAAGAAAACTTCAGGCTTGGTTTCCAGGTTTTTAATAAATGCAGCACAATCATGAGAAAAAAGCTGTAAAAAAACTGCTGCATAGCAAGAGACCATAATCCAAATCCCTCTAATGCCATCAGCACTCCGATTATGCCGGAACCTGCCGCTGCAAAGAGACTTGCCATACAAAGCTTTCTAAACTCCATATTTCTGGAAACTGACGCGGACTGAACCGATACGACTGCACCAAAAAATAAGGTTAGCGATAAAATTCTTAATACAGGGACGAACACCGGTTGTCCATAAAAATTCCCGATTGCAGGTGCAGAAAAAAACAGAATTACATATAGAATAAAGGCAATCAGGAAGCTCACGCAAAAAGCAGAAGAATAATCCCTTTCGTCCACTTCCTGTTTCTGGATCAGAGAAGTGTTAAAACCACTCTGGACAAATACATTGCCGATGGTAATAAATATCATGATCAGCATGACTTCCCCGGATTCGGACGGTGTTAAAAGTCTGGCTAAAAGAACGGATACAAGGAACTGGATTCCCTGTGTTCCCCCGTTTTCCATGACTTTCCAAAACAGTCCGGAAAGCACTCTCTCTTTCAAATTTTCCTGGTACATACTGGCTTTTCTCCTCAATTATCCAATTTACATTTTCGCCTTATTGTACTATATTGACCAATAAATGTAAATCTTTTATAGCATTTTCCAGTTAGTTATGTTAAAGTATTATGGAATCACCATAAAATTTTAAATGATTTACAGGAGGTTTTATCATGCGTAAACTGACACGCGGCCTGGCGGCAATCTGCCTGACAGCTGCTCTTGTCCTGGGACAGGCTGCCCTTACCCGGGCGGATGAGGCATATGGACCAGGCTACAGGAATGGCGCCAGCATCAGCGATACCAGTAAGTCTGAAAAACAGACTACTGCTGAGACTGCGGAAGGCGTAACAACAGAGAAAGCAGAAACCGCTTTGGCAAATGCAGGAATAGATATCGGACAGGAAGGGGACGGCGGAGGCGAAGACGGTGTCGTTGATGAAGCGACAAGAGCCGCTCAGGAAGCATTAAAAGCCAACTTCCCGCGTCTTCAGACCACTGTTATGACTGGTGACGGCAACTGGACACAGCCTTTTGTCAATGACGCCTGGATCACCAACGATGGAAAGGGCTTTCATGGTTTGTCTACATTTCTAACGAATATTGTAGGGAATGTGCTTTACCGTACCTACACATCTGGCACTGGCTGGTCCCCATGGGTCATGAACGGACAGCAGACAACCAATTATCCCAATGATGTGAATATCGAAGCCATACAGATGCGGTTTTCCGGTTATATAAATAACCAGTTCGATCTTTATTATTCAGCGAAATTAGAGGATGGTACCACCACTGGCTGGGCAAAGAACGGCACCAGTGCAGGAACCATGGGAACCGGACATTATATCACAGGCTTTCGTATGGCATTCTATGCAAAGAACTCTGCCTTTCCTTATAAGACAGATAAGGCACTCATTTCCACCACAGCAGACGGAATGCAGATCATTGACGGGGGACTGCGTTACTTTAACGGAGACGGCACACCTTTTTCCGGCTGGGCATGGCTGGGCAATGACCGGTATTATTTTAAGGACTCTATGCCGATTGTAGGCTGGCAGTACATAGACGGATTTAAATACTATTTTGATTTAAATTCAGGTAAAATGCTTACCGATTTAGAGCCTCTGATCGGAAGCAATGGACCGTACTTTATCAGCATCAACAAACAGATGAACTGCATGACGGTCTTTGCAAAAGACGGTGCAAACGGTTTTACCATTCCGGTAAAGTCATTCCTTACCTCTACAGGTCCGGATACTCCCCTGGGAACATTCCAGACACCTGAAAAATACCGCTGGCGGGATATGAACCACGGAATCTTCACTCAGTATGCAACCCGCATCTGGAAGGGCTTTTTGATCCACTCGATTCTTTACAGCCGCCCCAACAAGATGACTCTTGATCCAACAACATATAATTATTTAAGCATTGCTGAATCGGCCGGCTGTGTCCGTCTCCTCTCCGGCGATGCCAAATGGATCTACGATCACTGTGCCCTTGGAACTACCGTAACCATTTATGAATCGCCGGTTCCCGGACCATATGAGCGGCCGGCCATTGAGCAGATCATACCGGATACTCAGACCTGGGATCCTACCGATCCTAACATGTAATAAAGGTGTGTTATTTTAATCATTGCATCCAGTAAATTTTTTTCGAAGTAAATGATATATACCGGGAGTCCGGTATTGAAACTGAATAAAGAACCGGGACAGGAGCGTAAGTTCCTTATAATACCTTCGGTATACGGGATTTAATATTTCCTTGAAATCCCTTGTATTGACCTTCGTCTGATAATAGGTTCTTTTGGAAGCACTCATGGCGGCCGCCTTAAAACGGCCGCCTGTTGCTTTGTCAAATTCATCATAAACTATTTTCATTCGCTCATAATATACCTGCTGCTTCTTAGCATAATCCCCTTTTTTGCCTTCAGCAGTCCAGGACCCGGAAACCCCCACCCGGTATACGCTCATGGGTTCATCCATATAATACCCGTAACCATTCGCTGCAGCCATCAGCTGCAGGGGAGTATCTCCTACCGGACAGTCCGTATAGTAATCAGGGAGTTCCTTTACAAGCCTTGCAGGAAATGCCATGGAAGACATGGCGTAACCGGAAGCTTTATCTATAATCTCTTCCGGCGTAATAACTGTAGTTTTCCGGTAAGGCCTCATCTGGCGTTCAGTCACTGCTTTTCCCATCAGCTGGATTTTTGCACTGTGGATGCAAAGGGTACAGTCCGGATGGGACTCCATATAGTCCACCTGTTTTTGAAGCTTGTCCGGGGAATCAAAGTAATCGTCCCCATCACACATAAATATATATTTTCCTCTCGCACGGGGAAAATTAAAAGCACCGCTTATATTGTCAATACCCTGGGAATACTGGTTCTCTGTCTGAATCAGAGGCCGGATCTTATCCGGATACTTTTTTGCATATTCCCTGATTATATCTCCGGTCCCATCCGTGGAAGCATCATCATGAACCAGAATCTCATATTCAAAGTCAGTCTTCTGAATCAGAAAACTGTCAAGAGCCTGGCGGATGAACGCACCATGATTATAAGTGACACAGTTGATGCTTGCCATGATTTCATTGTTTGATCCGTCTCTCATGTCTCAGTTCCTGCCTTTTTAAGTACCTTTGTCACGTATTCCTCATATTTTCTTGCAATGTACATCTCTGTTACAGGGTGTAACGGCTCAATGTCCTCTCCTGTAAAACACTTCACATGATTTGAGACACAGTCATATCCCGCCATACAGGAAAATTCCACACCGCCTGAAAAACGGGGATTGCATTCCAGCATGGAGAAGGTTCCGTCTTCCCCTTCTATAAATTCAAAATTAACACATCCCGTGATCCCCAAAGCCCTGGCAGTCTCTTTGCATAAAGCTTCCAGAGCAGGATTTGAAAATACCAGAACAGATGTACCTGCACCGTTAGGTGTCCGCAGCAATTCCTTACGGCAGACAGCTGCCGACTGTCCAGTGTCCGCCTGACGCACCACATCCACCGTGATGATACTTCCCTTAAAATAAGGCTGTACCACATAATTGTCCGCCTCACAGCCAGCAAGAAAGCGTTCCATCTCTTCCTGATCCTGAAGATAGCACAGCCCCTGGCTGCTTCTTCCGTTATACGGCTTTACAACTGCCGGATAAGTGATGGACTCCGGACAAATACTGTCAAGCATTCTTGTAGGTATGGGATTTCCAATGCCATTTTCAGAGAGAAACTTATAAAGCTTCCTTTTATCCCTGCAGATCGTTATGGCTTCTTCCGGCGATAAGCATAAAGTCACTCCGGCTTCCTTCAGTTTTTTCCTGTTGCGGCTCCACACATCCACCTCTGCATCGGTAAGAACAATCAGCCCGTCGGCAGCTTCCTTCCTGCAGATGGTGAGAATCTCCTCTGTGTACTGCTCTTCCTTCGTTGCCAGAGGCACCTGATAAAATGCAGAAACATTGGAAGAATCAGCAATCCATTCTGCCGGATATATATCACAGCCGATCACCTTAAGCCCCATTTTTTTTAAATTTTTAATCACAATGTCAGCAGAAAATGATCCGATTGCGGTTACAACTGCAGCTTTCATACTCTTATTTTCCTCCCTGTGCGGCACTTAAAATTATTTCACATATCCGGTCTACATCTTCAGGAGACAGATCTGCGTAAAGGGGCAAAGTCAGCACACTGTCTGCCGCTCTTTTTGCAGCAGGAAGATTAAGACCTAAAAAGCGCTCCCTGTAACAATCAAAGTCAGTAATCAGCGGGTAGAAATATTTCCTCGCGAATATCTGATGGGATGCCAGCAGATCATACACCTGATTTCTGGAAAGTGCAAACCCTTCAAAGGACACAGGAAAATATGCATAATTCTGAGTGATTCCCTGTTTTACAGGATTGAGGCGGATACCAGCGACACCTTCTAAATGTTCCCTGTACCGTTCCGACACCAGCCTTCGCTTTTCAATGTTTTCAGCCACATGGCGCAGGTTACAGATTCCCATGGCTGCCTGAAATTCATTCATTTTTGCGTTTCCGCCTATGTATTCAACAGATTCTTTTCCGGTTATTCCAAAATTTTTTAAGTAATTGAACAGAATCTCCAGCGAGGGATCTTTAAAAGTGACCGCTCCCCCCTCTATGGTGTTATACACCTTGGTAGCATGAAAGCTGAACATGGAAGCGTCTCCATAGGTTCCGATTCCGCGGTGATTTACCTCTACGCCGAATGCATGGGCCGCATCGTAAATTACCTTTAAGTTATGTTTTTTTGCAATAGACTCTATTTTTTCTACATCACAGACATTTCCATACACGTGCACAGGGAGAATGGCTGTTGTTTTTTCCGTAATCAGCGCTTCTATCTGATCTGCATCTATGGTATAGTCATCCTGTCTGATATCACAGAATACAGGAGTCAGATTATTTCTTACGATTGCATGGGTGGTGGAAGCAAAGGAAAAGGGGGTGGTAATTACCTCTCCGGTTAAGTTCATCGCCTGCAGCGCCATCTCAAGAGCCATATGTCCATTCACAAACAGCAGAAGATTTTCCGCTTTTAAATATTCCTTCAGCTGATCCTTCAATCTGTCGTGAAATTCTCCCATATTGGTCATCCAGGCAGTTTCCCAGATCGGTTTGATCTCAGTAATAAATTCTTCGTAAGAAGGCATGGATGCCCTCGTTACCAGTATTTCTTTTTCATTTGGTATCATTCTACCATTCTCCTCATTTTCCCATGGACCGCCTCCGGTCAGATAGAAAACATCTGACCAAGCGTTCTGACACGGGTACTTTTAAACAATTTGTATTTTAAAATGGTCTTTATTTTCCCCGCTCTGCTTTTTTTGCAAAGCGTTAAAAATTCTTCAAACAATTCTTTCTGACCTGGAGTCATGGACTGTCCGTAAATAGAGAAAAACGCTTTTGCCTGCTCAAATAAACTGCGGTAATTCTCCCTGACTTTTTCCCGGCTGTTCCTTCTCTCCGACAGCTGTTTCATTCCGCTCTTTGCTCCTACCTGATTGCTTCCATGCTGCCGGTAGAGTACCAGCGGACGGTCTATGTAGAAGATTTTCCCAAAACAGCTTGCCATGAGACCCAGCCACCAGTCATGCATGACACATGTTTCCGGAATCTGCACCATCAGATTTTTTAAAGACCTGTTAATCATCATGGTATTGCCTGTGATATTATTTTCAACCAGATAATGGCTGGTGCGATTATCATAAACTCCGATCTTCTGGTATCTGGTCATGGAAGGGTAAAGAACCGTTCCCGCCTGATCTGCAACCGAAAGATCCGTATGGACCAGTATTGGCATATCCATGCCCCATACGTTCTCCATTTTCTTCATCTCTTTGAATGTCACTTCTACTTTATCCGGCAGCCAGATATCATCCTGATCGCAAAACATCAGATATTCATCGGAAGCAGCTTTTAAAAGGCGGAAAAAATTATTCCTGGCACTGCCAGACGGATTTAAATTCTCTAAACTTTTTACCCGGTCCGGAAACCGATTTTCATATTCTGAAATTATTTCAGGAGTCCGGTCAGTGGAACAGTCATCTGAAATTAAAATGGTAAACTCCTGATTCGTCTGACCCAGCAGTGATTCCATCTGTTCTCTTAGATAATTTTCCCCATTCCAGGCAGCCAAAAGTACTGTTATCATTCTATCCCTTCTTTCAACGCCATTTACCATGATATTCCCAAAAAATTTGTTAAATACCAGATCTCAAACATGAGAAATTCCAGGAATCCTCTTGCAGCCAATTCCTGAAACCGGTTTATTTTTAAATATTTTTTATAGTAATGAAGCTTGCTTTTATGGAGCAGCGCCTGCTTCTTCAAGATCGAACTTACGGATTTATCAATCGATACGGAATGAAGATGGACATAGGTCCGGTCAAGAAGAAGGAGCGTTCTATACCCTTTTGTTTTTAACTGATGTCCAAGGATCTTCTCTTCGTAATAAAGAAATACATTCTCATCATAGAGCCCGCATGCCATCAGTGCATCTGTATCAGCCAGCAAAAGGGAGCCTGGAACCGCATCTGCCCAGGCGCAGCGTTCTGTCCCCGCAGGTGTGGTTATGTGAAATGCACGTTTTCCCGGATTATCACTGAGCCACCGTCTAAACAAACGCCGTGTGACCAGTCCCGTATCCAGCAAATCAAAGAACAGACCGGTAAGCTTCCAGCCTGTAAGCCCCTCTCTGCCATTCTGACCGACTGAAACTGCGGCCGTCACCGCAATGGATTTATCCGTCAGAAATGCCTCTTTCATGGCTTGAATCGTCTCCTGGGAAACCATGACATCAGGATTTGCGATCAATACATGGGTAGCGCCAAGTTCACTGTAAGCATATCGAATGCCCAGATTATTTCCTGAGCCATATCCGCCGTTTTTTAAGGAACTGATCACATGTACTCTTTCTCCATTTAATTCCTTCAATCTGGCCGCAGAATCATCTGTAGAATGATTATCCACGATGACAATGGAGTCCAGAGAAGAATAATCTCTGATTGAACGAACCAGCCTCATGGTGGTATCGGCATCATTATAGTTCAATATGATACAGCTTACATTCATATCTGCTCCTTTTAAGATCCTTTTCTGGAATTCACCAGCTTCATTCCAAACCGGCTGCTGATAAAATCACGAAACGGCGGGCACAAATAGGTGCCGTAATTCATAAGATGATAAGCTGCCATATATAATCGGTTCCCCTTCTCCTTTGGAGTTCCTGCCCAGGGAGTTTTCGCTAAATACTTCTCATACGCTCTTCGGTAGTGGTTTAAGTTCCCTTCCTTCCAGGGTCTTTCATCTCCCATGTAATGAAGAATCGCCGGATGTCTGCCAGCCTCCTTAAAGCCATTCTCAGTGATAAGCGCGTATACCGGAGACAGCCGGACCAAATGCCGGTAATGGAAATACCGATAATTGGTAAAATAATTATAACGGGGAGACAATGGCCTGATTTTTCCTTTTAAGCTTCCATTAATGGTATCTTGATCCCCGGCAAATAACTTTCCGCCCTTGGAACGGTAAAAATCAAGAAGCAGCTTTTGTGCGCCTTCCTCTCTCCACCGGCTTAAATCAATCAAGAGTACTCCAGAATTAAAATAGGGTTCTTCCGGTCTTAATCCAATCTCTTCCTTAATACATGGATAAATGGTCGGCTCCATGACGGCGCCCAGCAGAAACGGACCAAGATTAGCCTTCCACAGCTTTTCCAAAGAAGACAGCACAACTGTATCGCAATCTAAATAAAGAACCCGTTCCACATGCTCAGGAAGTACCTCTCCTAAAAACAGGCGGGCCATAATGCTCAAATCGAAACCTCCTGTATCCACCTCATGAGAAAACCGTTCCTTTAAATTCCCCAGTTCTATCACAGAAAGCTCCCGGTTAAAATCCTGTGCGATACCGCATAAACGTTCTTTCGTTTCCCTTGACAGCCCCATGGATAAAACCCAGGTATCAAGCGTTTCTATCTTTTTATTCCGATCCAGAAGAGAGTAGAGCGAAACTGCCAGATGCCTGGCATAATTATCGTTGGAAGCGTAAACTACATTCATAATAACCTCCCCGCATACCGATTTTTCCGTTGTATTGTACTATATCTCATTAGAAAAGTAAACAACAGGGGACTAGGGAAGGAGTGCAAGCTGAGATTTGGCCATATTTAAAGCAGACTCAATCACTTTGTCCATGTCGTAATATTTATATTCTCCCAGCCTGCCTCCAAAGATAATACGATCTTCTTTCTGAGCTAGCTGTTCATATGCCTGATATAATTTCTGGTTTTTTTCATCGTTAACCGGATAATAAGGCTCCATCCCCTCACTCCAGTCAACAGGGTATTCTCTGGTTATAACCGTCTTTTCCTGTGTTCCGAACTCAAAGTGCTTATGCTCAATGATTCTCGTATAGGGAGTTTCACGATCTGTATAGTTTACAACAGCCACACCCTGGTAATTGTCTGTATTAAGAGTCTCCGTCTCAAATTCCAGACTGCGGTATTCCAGCTTACCAAACCTGTAACCGTAAAAAGCATCAATCATACCTGTATATACGATCTTCTCTCCAAGGCTGTCATACTTTTCCTTATGCTCCAGATAATCAACGGAAAGTTCCACATCACAGCCCTCAAAAAGCTTGTCTGTAATCACGTTATATCCGCCTATTGGAATTCCCTGATATAAGTCATTAAAATAATTATTGTCATAGGTAAAGCGTACAGGAAGCCGCTTAATGATAAAAGCCGGGAGTTCCTTACAGTCTCTGCCCCACTGCTTTTCCGTATATCCCTTTACCAGTTTCTCGTAAATATCCGTTCCAACAAGGCTGATTGCCTGCTCCTCTAAGTTCTGCGGCTCACCTGTAATCACCTGTCTCTGTTCATTGATCTTTTCTTTCGCCTGTTCTGGAGTTGACACGCCCCACATCTTGCTGAAGGTATTCATATTAAAAGGAAGGTTGTACATCTCACCTAAATAATTGGCAACCGGGCTGTTCGTATACCGGTTAAATTCCGCCAGTTCATTCACAAACTGCCATACCTTTCGGTTACTGGTGTGAAAAATATGGGCGCCATACCGGTGTACATGAATTCCTTCTGTCTCTTCACAATACAGATTTCCTCCCAAATGGTCTCTTTTTTCAAGAACCAGGCACTTCTTCCCCTGCTTTCCTGCCAGATAGGCAAATACGCCGGAGTAAAGACCACCTCCGACAAGCACATAATCATATTTCTTCATTTTTACTCTCCCGTCATTTTATAAACTGCATTAATTATACTAAAGTCTGCCACAAAAGTAAACGCCGAGCCGTCTGCTTTGAAAAACGAATAAAATGACAGAAAAAAAGGGATCCTGCCTCTGTAAAAGAGGTTTGGATCCCTTTCATTATCTAATCTTAATAAAATAACCGGTTTACCGCACTGAAGATACCCCGAATAGACGCTCTCGTGATGTTGGAACTGATTCCCACACCGTATGTTGCCTTTCCGGTTTTCACATCAAGCAGATGGATATAGGATGCAGCCTGCGCTCCGGATCCGGATGTAAGTGCGTGCTCGTAGTAATCCAGCACCCGGATCTCGATACCGAGTTCCTTCTCCAGACCTTTCTGCACAGCATCGATGGGTCCGTTTCCCACACCCTCGAAAATTTTTTCCACACCATGGTCTGTGTAACGGACTTTTGCAAGAGTTGAGAACTCCACATCTTCCTCTGCCTCTGTAATCTGGCTCTTTCTGAAATGGATGGGTTCCTTCCGCTCGGTATAACAGCTTTTGAATTCTTCCAGGATCTGCTCTGGTGCAACCTCACCCTGCTTCTCAGAAATTGCCTGAATGACATCAGCAAACTCCTTGTGCATACCCTTGGGAAGCTTGAAACCGTAGAACGTATCCATAACAAATGCTACGCCGCCTTTGCCGGACTGGCTGTTGATCCTGACAATGGGCTCATACTGCCTGCCAATATCGGAAGGATCAATGGGAAGGTAAGGAACCTCCCAGAACGGATTCTTCCGCTCATGCATCGCCTGCAAGCCTTTATTAATGGCATCCTGGTGAGATCCTGAAAATGCAGTAAAAACAAGTTTGCCGGCATATGGGTGTCTGGGTTCTACTTCCATCTTGGTACAGCGCTCGTATACATCCACGATTTCGCGGATATTCTCAAGATGAAGTTCCGGATTAATACCCTGGGAAAACATATTATAGGCAACTGTTAAAATATCCACGTTGCCGGTACGTTCTCCATTCCCAAGCAGAGTTCCTTCCACACGGTCTGCACCTGCAAGAAGAGCCAGCTCAGTGGCCGCAATTCCTGTTCCCCTGTCATTATGGGGATGAACACTTAAAATAATGCTGTCACGGTTTTTAAACCGGGAATTCATCCATTCAATCTGATCTGCATATACGTTGGGAGTTGTCATCTCTACAGTAGAAGGAAGATTGAAGATGATCTTCTTTTCCGGAGTTGCTTCCCAGGTTTCCTGCACAGCCGTGCAGATATCAAGGGCAAATTCCAACTCTGTTCCGGTAAAGCTTTCAGGAGAATACTCAAGTACAACCTCTCCCTTAAAATCCTGCATATACTGCTTCACCCACTGGGTTCCCTGTACAGCGATCTCTTTAATCTCATCCATCTCTTTGCGGAATACCACATCACGCTGTAATGTAGAAGTGGAATTGTAAATATGAACGATTGACTTCTTTACTCCCTCTAAAGCCTCAAATGTTCTCTTAATCAAATGCTCTCTGCACTGCACCAGAACCTGGATTACCACATCATCGGGAATCAGCTTCCGTTCCACAAGCTGCCTTAAGAAATCAAACTCAATCTGGGAAGCAGCGGGAAAACCCACTTCAATCTCCTTAAAACCAAGTTTAATCAGAAGGTTAAACAACTCAATCTTTTCTTCCACCACCATGGGCTCAATAAGAGCCTGGTTTCCATCTCTCAAATCCACACTGCACCAGATCGGTGCTTTCTTAATCTCCCTGCACGGCCATTGTCTTTCCGAGTAGTTCACTACCGGTACCCGCTTATATCTTTCATAATTCAACATGTCTTTCTCCTCCATATTCCTCTATTGTCTGTATTTCCTTCATAAAAAATCAGTCCAGGCTTTGGAGTCGATAAATCACGCTGTATTTCTTGACAATGAACAACGTGGGTTTTAAAGGTCTAACCCCATCTATCATCATTCCTTTGCATTAAAATCACATGCCGTGCTCTGATAAACCACCACGGTAAAGTGTTATGCTATTATAGCACGAGTAAAAATGACTTACAACAAAAACTTTTCAAACCAATAAAATCTTTTTACCTGCTCATCTGTAAAAGCTTGGTCTTTAATTCCCCTTCCATGCGGGCAAGCTCTGCTTCTGCTTCTTTTCGTTTCGCTCTTCCCTCTGCCTGAATGCGCACCACTTCATCAAGGGTTGTAATCAGGGACTCATTGGTCTTTTTCAGGGTTTCCATGTCCACAATACCACGCTCTGACTCTTTTGCCGTCTCGATGGTTGCAGTCTTTAACACCTCTGCATTCTTACGCAGCAGTTCATTGGTCATATCGGTGACTTCTCTTTGCGCCTTTGCCGCCTGCTCGGAATGATTGATTCCGATGGCAAGAACCATCTGGCTCTTCCAGAGAGGGATGGTATTGACAAGAGTGGACTGGATCTTTTCAGTCATTAAGGTATCATTATTTTGAACCAGCCTGATCTGAGGAGCCATTTGAATGGAAATCATACGGGTCAGTTCCAGGTCATGGATTTTCTTTTCAAAACGTCCGCACATGGCAGACAAATCATTGGCTGCCTGGGCATCTTCCGGAAGACCGCTTCTTGCTGCCCGGTCCATTAACAGAGGCAATTCTTCCTGCTGAACCTTTAGAAGCTTTCTCTTTCCTGCCAGAATATACATGGTCAGTTCTTTAAAATAAGTGGTATTTAACTCATACATCTTATCTAACAGTGCAATGTCCTTTAAAAGCTGAATCTGGTGATTCTTAAGAATCTTGCAGATCTGGTTGACATTGGTCTCTGCAGAAGCATACTTGGCTTTCATGCTGTCAAGGCGGTTTGCACTCTTTTTAAAGAAGCCGAAAAAGCCTTTCTCCTCTTCTTCCGTTTCAAAACTTTTCAACTCCGTTACCACATTAGTGAGCATCTGGCCTACTTCACCCAGATCCTTAGACTTTACATTATCAAGAGCAGACTCGGAAAAGTCAGCAATCTTCTTTTGAGCTCCGGCACCATACTGAAGTACCATATTGGAATCTTTTAAATTGATTTTTTCTGCAAAATCAGAAACCAGGCGCTCTTCTTCCGGAGTAAGCTCCGGAACCGGCGCAGCCTCAGTAGTGATTGTTTCATTGCTTTTTAAAAGCTCATTCCCTTCTTTCACGCCTTCTGTTTGTTCAAATGGTGTCAGCGTGAGCTGGGGCGCTTCTTTTATCATCTCTTCCATATCCTTACTCATTCTTTGTTCCTCCTGTAAAATCACTTCCGGTCCAGCCATCCTTCTTTAACATGGTCTGGAGCACCGATGCATCAGTGGTAATGTCCATGGCCGCGTCCTGGTAAAGATCGTCAAGCAGCCGTTCAAATGCCTGATTGATGGTGTCAAGAGTCCCCTCTATCTCCTTTTTTGCACTGATAATATTATTCCCCTCTATCCCCGTGCTTTCAAAATCCCTGTATGCATTGACCAGCTTTACAGTTGTGGGAAGGTAATAATCCATAAACTGCTCCATCTCACCCATCTGCTCCGGATGCTTTAAAACGGTATCAAAAATTCTCTGTATTACATCCTCCAGCATGGATATCTTACGTGAAATGATTTCTCCTGGAATGGCATCATTGGCTTCTCTTAATATTCTTAAATAATCTCTTCCCTGGGTCATCATCTCCTGCAAAGCCTTATTTTCCTGAACGGCATTCTCAGTAATCTGATCCCGCTCTGCTTCTCTTTCCCGCTCTTTTAATGCTTTCTGGCATTCCAGATACTGTTTATATGTGGCTTCACTTAAGATCAGGCAGGTTTTCTGCTCGTCTAAATACGCATGGGGGAAAATACCCAGCTTCATCATTTTCTCCACGTCTTTCAGTACATATTCACGGGATTTCCCAACACTTGCCGCCAGTTCTTCCAAATTGGAATACATACGCTTTTCTGACTGCTTGGCATAGATCCGGGCTCTTTTTAATCTTCCGTTTACAGACAGTCCGGCAAAAAGCATACATCCGGAAGCAATACCTGCTGCCAGCAGGAATGTAAAAGCGCTGGCTGCCGCCCATGCAACAGGCCTTAAGATCAGGGATACAAAAAGAGAAGCAAGTATGGCAATAAAATCCAAGCCCAGAAAGATACTTCCGAAAATGGTTAAAAGTATTCCGGATACACGCCCCTGCCGGTTGATTCTGATCTCCTGCCTGCCTGTTCCGGCTAAAGAACTGCCTGTCCGCTCCTTTACGGAACGGCTGGTCTGAAACGCCCTGTATCCAGGTCCGTCATCCGTCTCGTCCTTCACCTCACTGTTTTCGGCCCTGCTATCCCGCCCTGTCGTCTGGGTCCAGCCTTTCGTTCCTTTTACCAGCTGGTTTCTTGCTTCATCAAGCGCAAAATTTACGGAATCGGATATGATTCGGTTCAGCTGGTTAAAATCTCTGGAATCAATGGCGCTTTGCACCGTACTGCGGATTTGTTCTCCTAAGTTTGATTTATCTTTTTTATCCATATTTC
>JAEWPQ010000308.1 GCA_023460575.1 Bacillota bacterium | reverse complement strand
CAGGCTGCCATGGGATTCTGGTAGCCAAAATGGCTGTGACTGCAGCCAATTACCCAGGACCAGTTTGCGTTTACGCCGCCGCCCCATGCATAATACCAGCAGAGCAGATAATGAGCCGCATCGTAACCGGTACCAGCAGCAGTTGGCGATCCGATTTTACGGAAATACTTATCAAACATGGCGTATCTTAAATAGTCACCCATTTTACTTGCCTTGCCAATATAGGTTCCAAGATCCACCCCATATTCATTGGCCCACTGGTCTGCCCAGTATGTCGCCTGTATTGCCCGCGCATCTGCATCGGGTGCATCTGTATACTTAAACTGTTTTGCATAATTACTGTCTCCGGTAAACAGATCCAGGAATCCGTTTTT
The DNA here is from genome assembly GCA_023460575.1 of Bacillota bacterium. Lineage (GTDB taxonomy): Bacteria > Bacillota > Clostridia > Lachnospirales > Lachnospiraceae > Lacrimispora. The sequence continues at coordinate 7,513 of JAEWPQ010000308.1, read as the reverse complement.
GCCACCGAAATGCATGTCATCCCAGCACGGCTGAGGAATTGTTTCCCAGGTAGATTCCTCTCTTCCTCTCTGGAAGGTATTGATATAAGACGGTGCAGACTTGCCATCTCCCCGTCTGCCAAAGCCATACCAGTTGTCCGCATCTAACAGCCAGTGCATGCCGTAAATAACAGAAGTGCCATAGGTTGATTTCAAATCATTGTAGATCGGATCTGTCCCTACTGCTGCGCCGGAATCCAATTTAGCCGGATAAAGACTTGGCAGCTCCCATTCAGGTGCATAGGTCGCCGGTTTACTGGCATTGTATCCAGACATACTGCTAATGGGCTGGTCTTTTTCCGTGGGGATGATATATGTTTCCGTAATATCCCATGCTTTTTTAAATCCGGAAAAATCACCGGTAAATTTGCCATACATGGCTTCAAGCCAGATATAATAGCTTAGCGTTTCACTGGTAGTTACATGACCATAGTCAGGTGCTTCTACCATCAGAGTTTCTATGCTATGATAAGGGACTCCCTGCGGACTGAAATATCCATTTTCGGAATCGTGGAGTATCTTCCATAATTCCAGGAACCTTTCCTGATAAGCACCTGTGGACTCTTTTAATAATTGTTTTTGCATTATAAAGTAACCTCCTCTTATACTGAAAAATCAACAGAATCTTCAATCTTCCTATGAGATTCAATGGTTTTTAGCATATGATTTTTTAGGTAATTTCCAACATAAGTTTTTAAATTCTATACGTAGAGTGCGGTGTTTCCCCGTCAGCAATAAAAGCACAAAACAATACAACACAAAGATAATAAATGCGAATTTTAGCACTCGACGAACGGCACTTGCGTTTAAAAATTGACCTAAGGTATGTATATGCTGAAAACGTCATAAAAGTGATGGACACCATCTGGATATGGATTATTTTCATTGTTCCAGCTCTTCTACAATAGCTAATGATTCAGCTGGTAAATATCTGCAGAAAAGCCCATGCTTTACTGCATTTTTATTCTTTACTGGCGCTCCATAACTGACTGCGTTTCTATTACCCAAGGGTGCTCCCTTGGGTACCTTCTCTGCTCTGGCTTTCTCCCTTTTTATCCACGATTTAATCGTATTTAGAGAAATACCAGTTTTTTCAGATAGTTCCTTTGGACCAACACCTTTTTTATATTCAGCCATGATGTAGCTTTTCATATCCAACTCAAATTCAAAATCTTATAAAAAAATATTAAAATATTTTGACTACCAAGAGTGAAATTTCGGTTCTGGATTTACTACAAAAAAAAACTACCAGCTAAATACTGATAGCTAGTAGTCTCCTATACATGCATTGAAATAACCTTTTTTATTTCATTTTCTTTTCCATAATAAACTGTCGTTTAGCTGATGAAATCATATATATTTGCGTATTTTATTTAGTTTCTATAATTGCTTTATTTATAACAAAATTTTGTTACTAACTAACCAATTTCCAATCACCAACCCATTTCTCCTTAGTGTAATTAAATAAGCGTTTGTACAACTTGCCATTTTGTTCTTTATATCGCCACTCAATTATATCCGATAGTGGAGAGACTGTTGTATCCTCTGACATTAATAATTTAACTGAATTATTGCTAGTTAATAAAGATTGAGCATAGGTTTGTATTGCAAGGCTGCCTGATATAGTAGTTGTCACAAGGCTGATAATAAGCATTTTTTTTAATTTCATCTTTGATTTCCTTTCATTAATTATTCTCAATTGGTAAGTTAGATAAATCTTTAGGTATGCTATCTATATTTAATATATAATTGCCATCTATATATAAATCATAAGATTTGTCCGATCGTAATATAAAATAATCTGACGCTGCATCTATGCTAAAAGATCCTTCTGCCAAAGCAGGTGTTATATTATAAGATTCAAACGTAAAAATAAAAGAAAATAATAATAGTATTAATGATGTAATAATTAACCCTGAATGAAAAGCATAGGTTTTTAAGCTAGTCGCTGAATAATTGGTTGCTAAAATAGTACGAATACGATATTGTACCAAACTATTTTTATGTATAAAAGAAAGAACTAAATTTTCATTATGTTCATCTTTTATACCCTTAGAAAGATTAATTAATGTTTCAAGATAAGAAAACTTAATTTTATTTGGTAAATCTTTTATAACATTAGTATCTGCCTGTAACTCTAAAGCTCGAATAATTTCTCTTCGCACTATCCAACTTATAGGATTCCACCAATATATCGCTGTAATTATCTCTATACAAGCCTTTAATAAAATATGATGATGTATGTAATGTTCTAGCTCATGCATCAATATAAAACGGGTTGAATCCTTAGATAAATTATAAGGCAATACAATGATTGGATTAAAAAGACCTATAATAAAAGGACCTGTTTTAATATCAACCTGAATAATCTTGGGCATTTTTTTTATGTTCTTTTTCTTAGAAATATCTAAAACAATATCATTTATTTCAGTATTTTGGATTGCAGGCACAACAGATAATATTTTAACAATTTTTTTATGTTTAATAAAAATGTATATGAGCATTAATAATGTAATCAGTAGCCATATCCAAGACAAGAAAGTTCCAATACTATAATTGCTAAAAATATAAGTATTATCAATTTGCTTTATAATAGGTAATACTTTCTTTGATGCTAAAGTATGTGTGAAAGTAAACTCAAAAGGCAGTAATAATTTCAATAAAACTAGAAACAGAACAAAGAAAACAGGGATTCCTTTGTTGAATATTAAAGCTATTGAGTTTCTTAAAAGAGGTATCAAGATTAAAATCGCAAAACCACAAAATAAACAATTGGTTAATACTAGAGATAATGACAATTTAATCCCCCTCCTCCTCTTTTTTCTTCTGTTTTATAATATCTTCAAGTTCATTTAATATATCAGAATCGCTATCCTTTAATAGATGATCTATAAAATTTAGAGCTGAAAAGTTAAAGGTATTTGACCACATATCCTGTAATTGTTCTGCTGCATATTGTTCTGCACTTATTATTGGCATATAGCATCTTGTCAAGACAGTACCACTATATACGATATCTGCAACTTTAATATATTTTTTATTCATTAAACTTCTCATTGCAGCCTGAACGGTGTTGATATTTAGTTTTTCTCCTTTTTCAACAATAGCTGATGCAGTTAAAGGTTCGCTAGAATGCCAAAGGACACTAATTACTTCTTTTTCTTTTTCACTAATTTTTGACAATTTACTCTTCATTTTAATCTCCGTTTCATAGCTGACGTATCGATACTATAGTATAAAGAGGTTTTAACTACGTTCCGTTACATTATTTAGTATCATTTTACTAAATTATGCTATAAAATGTCAATATATTTTTAATTACTTATTAAAAATATATTTTAAAAAGATTTTTACTCACTATCTTGACATTTTTTATATTATATATTAATATTTAGTTAGTAAAAAAATAATTTATCTGTTTTTTCATACACTATCAATAGTTTTTGAAGCAATGGTATCTTGCAGTAGGATGTCAAAAAATTTCAAACATTGAAAGGAGGTATTGAATTCTAATTAATGAACGTATCTTACTACTAAATAACTTCTGAAAGGAGAAGGGAAAAATGAAGAAAAATTATTTAAGTATCATGTTAGTCTTCGCAATGGTATTATCTCTTAATGTCGGTCAAGTTTTTGCAGCAGGTAAAAATGAGACAAATCAACAAGAGGTTGAATCAGCAAATGAATTAAATGGCAATATCTACAATTATGATCAATTAGTTACAACAGATGGGTATCCGTGGACTGCGATAACAAAAACTATAAAAAAGAATTACAATTCCCCCGATGTTCCGGCAGCAGTTGATTATTCAGAATATATTGATGGCAAATGGTATAGTGGGGAGCTTAAAAGAACAGGAGACGTTGTAAAAATTTCCGATAACATTTGGCAGGCAACTTATAAAGGTAAAATCAATTACTAAGGAGGTTATATTTATGAAAAAGCTAAACTTAACCAAAAAGGGACTAACAGTGCTTACTCTTACAACAGTTATTTTATCAACATCTATTCCGGTTTATGCCAGTGAAGTAGCAACACCACGTCAGGAAGCAAAAACAGAAATATCGCCAATGTGGGTTTATGATTATACTGCAACAATTGAAGTGACTTATAATACAGCTAGTGCAATTCCAAAAACTTATTATTATGAGTATTATGACAGTACTTATGGTTGGATGAGAGGCACATTGAAGTATGTATCACACAAGACTAGTAAAGGCAAGTATATTGCTACTTTTACAGGTCGTATGATGAGCAATCCACTATAAACTTTAAGCAGCCACCTTCGGGTGGCTCTTTTTATACACATATTTTCATTTACTCTTGACAAGCCGAATGAAATCAAAAGCATACCGGCTCGATTTTCCTGGCCGAGACAGACGGATAAATAACAGTAACTAATCAACCACCCTGGGCATTGCTCAGTTTCAAGCGGAACAGCGCTCCGTTCCTATGGAACGGATGCGCAGTTTTCCCAGAATATGCAAGCTGATAAACTTCGTGAGATGAAATTAACTTCGGCAGCCAGGCGATACTTCCAACTCCTAAATTTCACTAATGCGCACAAAGAGACTTCATTTTTGGCAAATGAATTTTAGAGCCAAAATATAGCCATAATAAAACTTACAGCTTAAGCACCAATTCTATAAATATTCCAGAAGTTAATAAATATGATGCTATGGTTAATATGACCAAAAGTGTTATCATTACTTTTACACGTTCAAGCCATTTAGTCGAAAAAATAATACGTTGAATTAATTTAATTTTCATTATTGTATCAATTTTAACTGCAATTGTTCTTATTAACATCAATGCAATAACGATAATTTCAATTACTGCTATAACTAATCCCATAAACACATAAAAACTAGGCCAGTAGTCATTTGGTTTCATAATAAGATTAATTAAGTTAAAATCATTTGGTATTTGTAAAATCAGCATTGGCAAAATGTTTGCACTATAAATTATGTACATTGAAACTATTGTAGAAAACAGGCTAAACTTCAGCGTACTGCTTTGTATCTTATTTTTAAATGCTGATAGCGTTACAAAAAAAACACTCAATCCCATATATATTATACTTGACGAATAAAAAATTAATTGTACCTTCTCATGATTTTCTTTTAACCATATCGTTCCTATGGTACCTAAGAATAATAATACAACAAGAACTTCATTACCATCATTTTCTCTCCTACGATTGTTGCTTCTTCTCCTTCTAGGAAATACATATTCGGGCGATGGAATAATTTGATATGTCTCTCTAATTTCTGGTTGCGAGTTCCATATTCTAATTATTTTTTCACACCACATTCTTACCCTTTGATTATACTCTATTATTTTATTACTAATCAACCTAATCACCAAAATCACCATACCTGTATATATTCCTGTAACAAGGTTCTCTGGAACCGCATTGAAACACTGCACAAACCATTCACAAATCCCTTTTAAATACTCCAATATCTTTATCCCCTTTTACTCCCCAGTTTATTTTTTGTATTTGCTCATTTTAATCATCTAAAATTTTATGATAGCTAACGCCCAAAACATCTGCAATAATCTTTAACTCAATATCCGTCACAAGCCTCTTCCCGTTCTCAATCCTCTACACTGCATTCTTATCAACATCTATTCCCGCCATTTGAAGCATATCTGCAAAGTACATGATCTGGCATACATTGCGCTTCCATTATCTCAATTCCTTTTCTAATGGATCTCCTGTGCTTTTATTTGTGGTTTGCAGAACTACATTTTTTAGCACAGGAGTAACTTATATCTAAAGATCAGCCCTTCCCCTGCATAGCAGTGGGTCTATTTTTTACTGTCACACAAAAAGAACACCGGGAATGGCCATTTTACAAGCATTCCCGATGTTTCAACCATTACTCAAATTCAATCGTAGCCGGCGGTTTCCCCGTACAGTCATACAACACCCGGTTCACGCCCTTCACTTCATTCACAATCCTTCTTGTCACAACCCCCAGAACCTCCCAGGGAAGCTCTGCAGATTCCGCAGTCATAAAGTCTGAAGTCAGCACTGCTCTCAAAGCAATTGCATAATCATAGGTTCTCTCATCGCCCATGCATCCAACCGAACGCATATTAGTAAGTGCAGCAAAGTACTGTCCCAGTCCTTTATCCACGCCTGCCTTAGCAATCTCTTCCCTATAAATCGCATCTGCTTCCTGTACAATCCGTACCTTTTCCGGTGTAACTGCACCAATAATCCGAACGCCAAGACCCGGACCCGGGAATGGCTGACGATAAACCAGATATTCCGGAATTCCAAGCTCCAGACCAGCTTTACGAACCTCATCCTTAAATAAAAGGCGAAGCGGTTCAATAATCTCCTTGAAATCCACATGCTCAGGAAGTCCGCCCACATTATGATGAGACTTAATCACGGCTGACTTTCCAAGACCTGACTCAATAACATCTGGATAAATCGTTCCCTGAACGAAATAATCAACTACCCCGATCTTCTTCGCTTCATCCTCAAAAACACGAATAAATTCTTCACCGATGATTTTCCGCTTTGTCTCCGGATCTTCCACTCCATTCAGCTTCTCATAGAAACGTTCCTGCGCATTCACACGAATAAAGTTTAAATCATATGGGCCAGCAGGTCCAAATACTGCCTCAACCTCGTCACCTTCATTCTTACGAAGCAGACCATGATCAACAAATACGCAGGTAAGCTGCTTACCAACCGCCTTTGCCAGCATAACCGCTGCCACAGAGGAATCTACACCGCCGGACAACGCGCAAAGAACCTTTCCGTCTCCAACTTTCTCCCTGATAGACTGAATAGAAGTCTCCACAAAAGAATCCATCTTCCAGTCACCAGCACATTTACACACATTGTAAACGAAGTTGGAAAGCATCCTGGTTCCTTCCTGTGTATGCATAACTTCCGGGTGGAACTGAACGGCATAAAGCCCCTTCTCCTCACATTCCATTCCCGCAACCGGGCATACCGGGGTATGAGCGGTAACAGTGAAGCCTTCCGGTGCTGTCTCTATATAATCCGTATGACTCATCCAGCAGATGGTCTTTGGACTTACACTCTCTAATATTTTGCTGCCGGCTACTGTATTAACCTCTGTCTTACCGTATTCGCTGACAGGAGCTGTGTTAACCTTGCCGCCAAGCATATGAGCCATTAACTGGGAGCCATAGCAGATTCCCAGGATCGGGATTCCCATTTCAAAGATTTCTTTCTCACAGCGAGGGGATTCTTCCTTGTAAGCACTGTTTGGACCGCCTGTGAAAATGATTCCTTTGGGATTCATCTCTTTAATCTTGTCCAGGGGCAGTGTGTGGGGATGGACCTCACAGTAAACGTTGCATTCTCTGACTCTTCTGGCAATCAGCTGATTGTACTGTCCGCCGAAATCCAGAACGATAATCATTTCTCTCTTCACGGGTATTCCTCCTAATTTAAGCTTCAACAAATAGCACTTTGGATAA
>JAEWPQ010000307.1 GCA_023460575.1 Bacillota bacterium | reverse complement strand
GCTAAAGGCGCTTTACAATGATGCCAGTTTTGTGGAGCTGAATAAAAGCTACCGTTCTACCTATGAGATTATCAGCTTTGCAAGAACCATTGGACAGGTGAGGAAGCTGGAGCCCATGGAGAGACATGGAAAAGAGCCGGTGATAATCCAATGCAAAGACCGGCAAGAGGAGCTGGAAGAAATAAAAAAAAGGCTAAATGCTTTTTTACAGGGGGGTGGGGCTTCGCTTGGTATCATATTAAAGACCAACAGCGCGGCCAGAAAACTGCACCAATTGCTTTCTCCGGAATTTGATATTCAGCTTATTTCCCCGGACAGCACCTGCTTTGTTAATGGTATTTCTATTACCTCTGTTCAAATGTCCAAAGGCCTGGAATTTGATGAGGTGCTTGTACCTGACGTAAATGAGGAACTTTATCATACGCCGTACGATAGAAGTCTGCTCTATATCGTTTGTACCAGAGCAATGCATACTCTGACGTTATTTACCTGCGCCAATCCATCCCCGTTTATTATTGAAAGTGCAATTATGTAACCTTCAGCAGCACTTGGCAGGCATGGCAATCCTACCCTTTATTATGTATAAAAACGAAAAAGTCATGTATGAGTACAAATCCTCAGACATGACTTTATTTGGTGGAGGCGGTTGGATTTTTACGATATTTTCATAAGAAAAGAAATGGCAGAGATTGTGCATTGTATGATAATATAGGAGAGGAATCTTATGAGAACATCAGTCATTTGTGCTAAAGGAGGATGTAACATGACAATGCAGAAAAAAATATTGCTGTTTATTATTGTGGTTGTCCTGGTGCCAATGATTATTATTGCCAATATGATCAATAAACTATATCAGGAAATGCTAGAACGGAAAGTGCTTGAGATATCTGGACAGACATTGATACAAATATCAAATAATGTGGATATGCTTATTAATAACATGATTTCTGCCTCAAATATTATTGTTTTAGATAATGAAATAATTAATATTCTGGAAGAAGAGGAAAAAGATTATCAGAGTGAGCAGATACTTTTGGAAAGGTTAATCAAAGCCCAGGGTTCCGTGCTATACGCATATAACTCTGATATGATTCTATATGATTTTTACGGAAATTATTATTCGGCATCAAGAGAATCAGCTTATCAGGATATTGAAAAAGTGGTGGCTGAAAACTGGTTCCGCAAGACCCTGGACCTGGAAGGCTTTGTATATTGGACCTCTCCGGACAGCAAAAATCTGGATTTTGCGGATTATCCGCCGGGTACGTTTTGCATGTCAAGAGTGGTTAAAGACAGAAGTTATAAGAGCGGATACGGTGTTTTACTAGTGTGTGTGTATCCGTCTGAGAGGCAGAGTAATTTTTGGGATATTAAAGATATGGATACTCTGGCAGGTGATTTTTATGTGGCAGACAATAATGATATTATTATTATGTCATCAAACAACACGATGTTAGGAAGCAGGCTGGCAGAGAAGGGGATTGATCCCCATATTTTTGGCGGAAATAAGGGGAAAGAGGAAATTGTAATACAGGGGGAAGATTATATTTTAAATTATATAAAGAACCCTAAAAGTTCATTTAAAATAATACAGTGTATATCAGAAAGGGATTTAATGGAGGAAGGGATAGAGATCCGGGGACTGAATGTGAGAATAAATGTTCTGGTAATTCTCGTTCTTCTGATTTCGTCGGTTATATTTTCTAAGTCAATTACAAAACCGGTTATCCGATTATGTGCATCCATGAAATTAGTAGGTGAAGGAGATTTCAAACAGTCAATTTTGGTCCAGGGGAATAATGAAATTTCTGTTATGGCACAGAATTACAATGTTATGATAAACAAGATACAAAAGCTGGTGACTGAGCTGGAAGAATCTTACATACAGAGAGAGAATCTTAGGTATAAATCTCTCCAGACGCAGATTAATCCACATTTTATTCTAAATACACTCAATGGAATCCGTATGATTGCAATGTTAAACGGCGATGAGAAAGCTTGCGGTATGATTATGGAACTGGGAAAGATGTTGGAGCATCTGTTGGGTAGAAACAGTGAGATGGTCTGCCTGAATGAAGAAATCGTCTGTGCAGAAAGCTACTGTAAATTACAGAAGATGCGGTATGGGGACATTTTTACACTTCAAATGAATCTGAATCCAGATATACTGGATTTTAAGGTACCGGTGTTATTATTACAGCCATTAATAGAAAATGCAATTTTTCATGGAATCAGCGAAAGCAGCCGGTATGGTAAAATCAGGATAAATGGTTACAGGGAAGGGGAATTTGTTGTAATAGAAGTGGAAGATAACGGAAACGGGGTCAGCAGGGAAGAGATTGAACATATTCTTACTATAGAAAAAGAGGGAAGGGCGACCGGAATTGGTGTCAAAAATGTATCAGACAGAATCCGTTTGATTTACGGGCATGGAAGTGAGTTGAAAATGGTAAGCGTACCGGAAAAGGGGACAGTAGTGAGGATATTTATGTATGATAAAAAAGGGGCATAGGAAATGATAAAAACGATTATTGTAGATGATGAGATGTTAGTCAGGGTAGGTCTTAAGTCCATGGTAAACTGGGAAGACATGGGATTTGAAATATCAGGTGAGGCGGGAGATGGAATCCAGGCGTTGGAATTATGCAAAAATAGAGAAATAGACCTGGTAATTACTGATATTAAGATGCCTAAAATGGATGGAATTGAGCTGATAAGGACATTGTGCGAACAATATCCTTCTGTCAGAATTATTGTTTTAAGCTGTTATAATGAAGGGGAATATATAAAGGAAGCAATGAAATATCATGGGGCCCTTGACTATATTTTTAAGATTGCCATGGACGGAACAGAACTAAAAAAGACTTTGGAAAATGTAAAAAAGATAATATACAATGACAGGGACCGGAACGGAAATGTGATAAATCAGAAGCAGAAATATGTGGCAGAAAACCGTGAGAAAATCAGCATATGGGACAATATACTGATTGCGGATAGCAGGAATACGGTCCATGAAATGGAAAATTATTTTTCCATTGACTTAGACAGACCATATGTGTGCATAACCCTCCGCCTGTTTGAATCTGACGGCTTTCAGTCCATGAACCAGGAAGAGATATGGAAGAGAGACCATAAACTGTATTTTACATCATCAGTCAGTTCACTGCTGGGAAGAGATAAGATGAAATATGATATTTCATTTTTAAACCAGGAAACAGTGTTGCTGATTTCCATGGACAGACAAATTGAGCCGGAGTTCCAGCTTGAGTTGTGTAAAAAGCTTGATAGCATTAATCATTTTTGGACCAATTCACACATGATTTTTGGAATAAGCAGTGTGGTAAGTGGTGCAGGACAGTTAGCGCAGGCATTTGGACAGGCAAAGGAGGCAATGGAAGCTTCTTTTTTCAGCGGAAATGCGGAAATAAGCTTTTATAAGAAAGCTCCAAAAAAAATGAGTGGGGAAAAAACACTGCCCTTGAGATTTGAACTGGTGTTTTTATTATATAATAAAAACTTTACAGGATTGCGGAGGGTAATTGATGATTATTTTCTATTTTACAGAGAATCAGGGCGGATCAGGGAAGAAGAATTAAAGGAGAACTGTTTCGTGCTTCTTTCCAATTTGACAGCAGAGCTTTCCTCCAGAATGGATCATGAGTTCTTAACAAGATATAAAAAAAAGTTATGGGAAAAAATCATGGCCTGCCATACCCTTGATTGTTTGCAGCTTTGTGTGGGAAATTATGTAGAACGGCTGCTGGAGGAATTTGAAAAGAATGAACGTAAATTATTGAGTGGGGAAACAAAAAAAGCTCTGGATTATATACAAAAGAATTATGCACATGAATTTCACTTAAAAGATATGGCGGAGTATATTGGCATAAATGATACATATTTAAGCCATTTATTTAAAAAGGAGTATGGAAAAAATCTGATTACCTATCTTAATGAGTACCGGATTTTAAAGGCGCAGGAGTTAATCCTATCGTCAAATGCCAGCCTGAATCTGGTTGCTGAAACGGTAGGGTATACTAATTATACGTATTTTAGTAAAGTATTTAAGAGCATAACCGGTGTAAACGCAATTGATTTCAAAGCAGGTATAAAAAAAGTATAAGAAAAATAAAAATATTGCAAAAAGCATCTCTGGTAAACTTGTAAAACCAAAGATGCTTTATTTTTACAAAATATTAGTTATTGTGTACAAAAAAACCCATGATATAATAAACCAGTAGGAAAAAATATACAAGTAAATAACAACAATGATTTAGGAGGAAGTTATGGGAAGACGAAAAAAGACAGTATCAATGTTGCTTGCAGTAGCTCTGTTGACAACTGGGTTAAGCGGTTGCAGGTTAAGCCAGGATGTGGAAAAGAGTGAGGAGGCGAAGACGGACAGAACCACTACCTTTGCCGCGGAAACAGGAGAAGTGCTGGGAGAATGTACGTTAAAGATCTGGGGAGGAATTCCGTATGAAAATGGAATTGATGAGATACTGGATGGATTTATGAAGCAGAATCCTCAGATCAAAGTAGAATATACCAGATTTACAAACGATGACGCTGGTAATACAAAACTGGATACGGCTCTTTTGACAGGAGAGCAGATTGATGTTTACTTTACCTATTCGCCTGAGATATTAGCAAACAGAGTTGCAGGGGGAATGGCAGTAGATCTTGCAGCCTTTGGCGGTGATAAATATATTGAAGAGATGATTGGAACAGAAGGAGTATTTAAGGTTGATGACAAGTATTATGCATTGCCCACAGTGAAAGAACCTAGCTGTGTGATGATTAACAAAGACCTGTTTGATGAAGCCGGTATTCCCGTTCCTGAAGAATGGACAATTGATGAATTCCGTGAAACAGCTAAAAAACTGAATAATCCTGAAAAGGGAGTATATGGTGTATATCCGGCATATTATAATGAGCTTATTCCTATTTCGACAATGCTGTTAGGATCCAACTCCCAATATACGGCTGACGGTACAGGCGCGAATTTTACGGCTCCGGAATTCCAATATGACAGGTTATCTTATGACCTGGTATTTACAGATAAAACAGCATTTCCATATGAGGAGATCGTATCAAAACAGGTAAAAGG